>CAVKMC010000054.1:0-9575 GCA_963657285.1 Agathobacter sp. | reverse complement strand
ACCCCTGGCCCAAGGCGCGCCACGCGAAGCGCCGGCTCACGTATCGCGATTTCTTGAAACGCTACGCCGTCATCTTGAAGGAAGGCGGAGAGATCCGTTTCAAGACAGACAACAAGGATCTTTTTGATTTCTCCATCGAAGAATTCCGCGCCATGGGCTGGGAGCTCTCTGACGTGACCTATGATCTTCATGCGGCTCCGGTCCCCGGCGATGTGGAGACGGAGTATGAAGAGAAGTTTTCCAGAAAGGGGAACCTCATATGTCGTCTCGTAGCGAGACGGCCCTGATACATGGGAAGTACGTCCCTGCGTCTTTGAAATGGATGTTCATCGTGGCGGGCGTGCTGATTGCCATCGGGGCCATCAATGTGTATAGCGCCACCTACTATATGAACATCAAACTGGGCGCCAGTCCCTATGCCTATCTGAGAAATCATCTGATCTACCTGGCAGTCGGCGCTGTTGCTGCGTTGGTAGTGGCTCATACGCCGAAGGCGTGGATCCGAAGGTGGCGGATGCTTTGGGCCGGCGGCGTATTGGCCATGCTGGTCATCGTCATGTTCGCCGGCGTGAATGTGAATGGCGCCACCCGCTGGATGGGCATCGGCGGTTTCACCCTGCAGCCTTCGGAGTTTGCCAAGGTGGCCGGCGTTATGTGGGCGGCGTACTACTTGGCCAAGCATGTGGCGGCAGGGGAAGAAATCACAATGGTGAAGCGATTTCTTCGTCCCTTTTTCCATTTCTCCAATCGAAAGAAAAAGGCAAATACCTTCCGATCTATGATCACCTACTTCGCGCCGCTCTACCTGCCGCTCATCATGGCCGGCTTCGTCATCGAGCAGCCGGATATGGGCACCGCCGGGATGATCCTCGCCTTCCCGGTGCTTCTCTATGTGGTGGCCGGGCTTCCGAAAGCGGAGATTGTCCTGGGCGCCGGGCTTGCAGTTGTGCTCTTTATATTTTTGGTCACCATCGCGCCTTACCGCATGAAGCGCGTGGAGGTCTTTCTGGATCCCTTTGCGTATGCAGGAAACGATGGCTATCAAGTGGTGCAGAGCATCATCGCCGTAGGCTCCGGCGGCTTTTGGGGCCAAAGCCTCGGCGAAGGCATGGCGAAATTTCTCTACCTCCCGGAGCAGTACACCGACTTTGCCTTCGCTGTATTCAGTCAGGAATTCGGATTCATTGGTTCCGTATTTGTTCTCCTTCTGTACATAGCCTTCCTGGCCTTCGGCTTCATCACCGCCCGAGGCTTGAAGGAAATCTATGCGACCCTTGTGGTCTATGGGCTCACCATGCTCATCTCTCTGCAGGGGATTCTCAATATCGCTATGGTCATCGGCTGCTTCCCGGTCACCGGCGTCCCGCTGCCCTTCATCTCCTACGGCGGCAGCTCCCTGGTGACGAATCTCATCGCCCTGGGCCTCATCTGGGGCACCACGGTGCAAAGCCTCATGCAAACGGACCTGGCCGAACGCCGCCGCCGCATCAACGCCATGGAAGGACGAGGGTATTAGATTTGTGGAAATAAAAAGCACTTGGCTCTGCGGAGTCAAGTGCTTTTTATTTTTAGGGATAAGGGGGAAGGCGTACTTACCTGCTTCGTCATAGCTTTGAGCCTGGAGCTAGGAGCTAGGAGCTTTATTGGCGTCAGTAGGCATGCTTGGTGGTGAAGCCAAGGGGCAGGCGATTTCTTGTGTCGGCATAGCGCGGAGTCCGGAACTATTTTGATGCTGGTGGTTTTGCTTGATTTCATTGTTTAGCATGCCTACTGACGCTAAAGAAGCTCCAAGCTCCAAGCTCATAGCTCCTAGCTATGAGGAGGTAGGTAAGCGGCCTTATCCCTTATTCCTCACACTGTCCACAGCCGCCAGCAGCGACATCCCCGGCTCGCGGAGCATGACATGGAGCGCGGCGGCGAGGATGACGCGAGAGTGATCGGTCTCGGGAAGAGCGAGGGCGGAAAGGGACAGGCGAATCGTCTCCATGGGGCCATCGCCGAAATAGGTGAGAAGGAAATGGTCGGACTCTTTCTCTGCGTAAAAGACAATGCCACGATACCCAAGGCCATTGGCGGCCATGGCCAGGCGGCCGGTGTGGGAGAGGGTGTCGGTCAGCATCAAGAATAGCGGCTTCTTGGAAGCGGGGTACTGTTCTTCTTCTAGTTTCTCTTTGGCTTTGTCAAAGGTTTTCTTGTAAGCGGATGTCTCTGTATCGTATATGACAAAAAGATCTGCCTCCGTCCAGTAGTCCGCTATGATTTTCAAAAGCGTCCCCTGATAGTATGCGAGCGATTCTTTCTCCATGGCGGTCACTGCATATATTTCTTCCACAGCTTCCAGGTGAAGCCGAAGGATTTTTGGAGAAGGAAGAAATGGAAGGCACGCTGGGGATGAGTGAGCCAAAACATTTTTTTGATCGGCGAGAGCGCTTGCCAAGGGGCGGTCTCGTTCTTTTGCGTGGGGCTATAGCTCTCCTGCTTCTTCTGCAGGCTGCGGGACAGGAAGAGCCCGGCTAATAGAATGAGCAAGGGTTTGGCCCAGGATGCATTATTTTTCATAGGGATCACCTCGTAAATGAAAGGTTTTGGGTTCAAGGTTCAAGGTTCAAGGGAATGTGCGGCGCACAAATCAGGAAGCGCCGCAGTTTTGAAAAGTCTGCTCGCGCTTTCATATTTCAAAACTCACGCCGCTTTTTAATTTGATGCGGCGTACCTTCCCTTGAACCTAAATACTTGAACCTTGAACCTTTTGCACGGAACAGCATTCATCTCTAATGGACGGTATTGCTTTATTGCTGTATCATCAAGATCTTATACAATGCCGTCAGCGGTAGGCCCACCACGTTGTCGTAGGAGCCTTCGATTTTTTCCACCAGCACGGCGCCTTTGCCTTGGATGCCGTAGGCGCCGGCTTTGTCTGTGGGCTCGCCGGTGGAAATATACCAGCGAATTTCTTTTTCTGTGAGCTTTCGGAAATACACCTTCGTGGTCTCCACATGGAGATGGACAGCGCCTTGATGAAATACGGCAAGCCCGGTCTTCACCTCGTGGGCCTTGCCGGAGAGGAGGCGGAGCATGGCTAGCGCTCCGTCCTCGCCCTTGGGCTTACCCAGTACCTCATCGCCTAGGACCACCACCGTGTCCGCCGCGACGATGGGAAGGGCGTCGCCTTTTTCTTCCTTCACAGCCTTCCCTTTGCCGTAAGCATTGAAGAGAGTCACCAGGTCTGCGCCGCGGAAGTTTTCAAATTGCTTTTGCACCTCCGTCGGCTCCTTCTCGATGCGCGCACGCGCTTCGCTTGTGGTCTCTGCTTCGTTAAAAGCGGCTGGACATATTTCCTCGCTCCAACCGATCTGCTGCACCAGCTCCCGCCGCCTCGGCGACGCTGACGCGAGTATGATATGCATGGGTCATGCACCTCCTGTGTTTTTATTTTATTATACTCTATGGCGCCAAGGTTTTGGGCGCGACCACCGATAACCGATCACCGACTACCGATTACCAACTACTAAATCACTTTTCCTTAACAAATCTCTCCTCGTGTGGTATCTTATTACAAGCATAAGAGTGATGAGATTTTTATATATCTTTCATCTTGGCGCATGAAGTATAAAGGAATATTTCCCAGGGGAAGATACGGGGAATAGGAAGAGAGGAATCGAAATGAATCACATGAAGAAGACGGCGCTGCTCTTGGCGCTTTGTTCTGCGGCCAGTGCGGGGAATGTTTTCGCAGAGAATGCGGCGCCGGTCTTTGCGCTGCAGGGGATCACGGTCACCGCCACAAGGCAGGCGGAGAGCCTCCAGGATGTGCCGGCGAATGTGCAGGTCATCACCGAGAAGGATATCAAAAATAGAAATGTACAGACCGCAGCCGATGCAGTCGCTATGGCCACCGGCGTTTCCGCGTCGAACTCCGTGGAAGGCACGGTGAACCTTCGCGGCTACGACTCCAAAAATATTTTGGTCCTGGTGGACGGCCAGCAGATGAATACGGCTTGGAATGGCGACGTGGACTGGAATATGATTCCGGTGGAAAATATCCGCAAGATCGAAGTGGTCTCCGGCGGTCAGTCGGCCCTCTATGGCGGTCGCGCAGTGGGCGGTGTGATCAACATCATGACCAAGAGTGAGAAGAAGGACGGCGTCCACGGCTCGGCTCTCGTGAGCTATGGCAGCCACGGCACCGTGAAGCAGTCCTACTCCCTGAGCGACAAAAAGGACAAGCTCTCCTGGGGCACCTTCTACGAATCGAAGCAGACCAATGGATGGCGAGACTATGATGTGTTCGTATCCAAGAGCGGCCCGGTGGATGGCTATGCGTCCACGGCTGATGGCAATGCGATCATTGGTCAGCGCGGCAAGAAATGGGTGCTCTCTGAAAACTATGGTTTCAGCTTGGGTTATGCTTTCAATGACGACCAGAAGCTGACTTACAAATACACCCACGCCATTTATGATTGGTCCTACTCCTATCCGATTTCCTATATGCCTTCCAGTGTACAGTGGAAAGGTGATATTGGCGAGAAGTCTTACAAGATGTCTTCCTTCTTAGGAAATAATGGCTGGCGTACTTACAACATGCACTCTCTGACTTACAACGATCAGAAAAACAAAGTGCATGCTCACTTTGGTATGGTGGATTACACCAAGGATGGCTATGTTTCTGCCGGAAGCAAAGTGGATGAAAAATTGGAAGGAGATGGCAGCAAATCTGCTTATCCGAATAAGTCCTGGGACTTCGATATCAATAAGAGATGGACTTGGGGTGATCACAATGTGCTCGTAGGCGCGTCCTATGGCCAGGATCGATTCGACCAGACGCTTTCCACTGTGAGCGATTGGAAAAATTGGTATAGCAAGGTGACCGCTGTTACCCAGAAGCTGGGCGGCAAGGATAAGTATTGGGCACTCTATGCGCAGGATAAGTGGGCCTTCTCGCCGAAGTGGACCGCGTACATTGGCGGCCGCTATGACCATTACACGAAGTATGATGGCTATGACACAAAGGACTACGATGGGAAACCGAATTTTGGCGAAGAGAAATCTTACTCCCAGTTCTCGCCGAAGCTGTCCCTGGATTATGCAGTGGACGATAACACCAATGTGTATTTCTCTTACGGCAAATCCTTCAATACGCCAATCCTCTATCAGCTCTATCGCTATTCGGAAATTAAATATGGCGATAAGGGGATCACATATCCAAATCCGAGCCTGAAACCGGAAACCACAGACACTTGGGAATTAGGATTGAAGAAAAAAGTAAATGGTAAGACAGATATCCATGCGGATATTTTCTATGCGAAGACAAAAGATTATATTCATCTCAATAAAGAAGATACCAATCACAAGTTCTATGAAAATGCCGGCGATGCCAAGAAGCATGGCTTTGAAATTTCTCTGACTCAGCATCACAGCGATCAGTGGACATCCTACATTAATTACACATGGGAAAACGGGAAGATTGAGGGAGAAAAGGACTACGACATCCCGCGGCACCTGCTCCATCTGGGCACCAGCTTCCACAAGGATCCTTGGACCGTGAATGTGGACGGCATGTTCATCTCCGATCGCACCGAGAAAGGCATGCAGAGCGGTCACTTCAAAGCCAGAGACGCTTACTTCCTCTTGAATCTGAATACGAATTATCAGTTCAACAAAAATTTCTCCCTGCAATTCTCCATCGAAAATCTTTTGGATAGAGAATACTACGATGAAGATATTTCCACTAGCCATTACTACATCGGCGATGGTAGAACCTACACCTTAGCCGCTAGATACAGCTTCTAATTGGTAAATAAAAACAGCCGGAATCGAATGATGTTCGATTCCGGCTGTTGCTTTTTTGTGGTCGGTAGTCAGGGCGCCTTCCACAAGTTAGGAGTTAGGAGTGAGGAGTGGTGGTGCGGCGCACAAATTAAGAAGCGCCGCAAGTTTTGAAAGCCAGAGCGCGTTTACCTGCTTCGTCATAGCTTTGAGCTGGGAGCTTTTTTAGCAACAGTAAGCATGTTTACTGGACTCAAAGGGAAATCCTAGATCTAAGCTATACCGAAGCAGGTACGTGGATTTCTATTTCAAAAGCTCGCGCCGCTTTATGAATTGTGCGGCGCACATCCACTCCTCACTTCTCACTCCTCACTTCAGGTCCCCGACTACCGACTACCGACCACCGACTACTAAATTATTCATAGAACTCCGTCACCGCCTCCACGAGATACGCGGTGTCTTTCACACCGGCGGTTTCGTAGGAGGAGTGCATGGCCAGCTGCGGGAGACCGATGTCTACGGTGGGCATAGCCACGCGGGTGTTGGAAATATTTCCCAGCGTGGAGCCGCCGGGGTTGTCGCTGTGGTTGGTGAAGGTCTGGGTGGGGATGCCGTGGTCCTTGCAGAGCTTACGGAAGTAGGCAGCCGAGAGACCATTGGTGGCGTATTTCTGTGCGGCGCTGTATTTCACCACGATGCCGCCATTGATGACCGGGCGGTTGCCCGGGTCGGCGTACTCCGGATGGTTCGGGTGGACGCTGTGAGCGTTGTCGGCAGAAATCATGAAGCTGCGCGCGATCATGGCCATGGTCTCATCGTAGGAGTAGCCAAGGCTCATGGCAAGGCGGGTCAGCACATTGTGAAGGAATGTGGAGCCGGCGCCCTGGGCGGTGGCGCTGCCCACCTCTTCGTTGTCGAAGAGGGCGTAGAGGGAAATATATTTCTCCTTCTTGCCCTGGGTGAAGCCGCGGAAGCAGGAGAAGGCGCACTGCAGGTCGTCGAGCTTCGGCGAGGAAATAAATTCCTTCTCTTCGCCCCACAAAGTGCCGGGCACGCGGCTGTAGAGGAAGAGGTCATGGGCGAGGATGTCCTCGGCTTTCACCTTCGCGGCCGCTGCTACCACGTCCATGAAAGGAGTTTTCCCGCCATTCATGCCGTAGAGCGGGAGCATATCCTTCTGCACCTTCCACTCCTTGTGCTGGTTCACGCTGCGGTCCATGTGAATGGCCACATTGGGGATCACCAGCATGGTGCCATCGATGGCGACCAATTTCTCAGCCAGGTGACCATTTTCGGTGACGATGAGGCGACCGGCCACCGAGAGGGGACGGTCGAGCCAGGTGCTCATGAGCATGCCGCCGTAGCCTTCTACATTGAGGCGCACATAGGGGCCGTCGTGGAGCTCCGGATTTTCTTTGATCTTGAAGGTAGGAGAATCGCAGTGCGCAGCGGTGATGTGGAAGGCTTCTGCTTCGCCTTCGGGGACGGTGAAGGCCATGAGGGCGCTGCCGCCGCGGGTGACCACGTACTTGCCGCCCTTCTCGATGTGCCAGCTGTCCTCTTCGCGGATTTCTGTGAAGCCTGCATAGAGGAGCGCGGACTTGATGCCCCGGACCGCGTGGAACATGGAGGGGGACTTGGCGATGAAGTGGACCAGGTCACGGCCGATTTCTTCCGGTGTGTTGATGGGTTCCATTATTTCTTATGTCCTACTTTTTTCTGGTACACAGCTTCGGCCATCTGGGCGCGAGCGCGAACCACCGGGTTTGAAGAATTGACGGAGGTCGGAGTGAAGTTGCTCTTGTAGTGGAGCTTCTTGGTTTCCTTTTCCATTTCTACGATCTGGATGGTGCCGGCGGTGCGGTCATAAGCATAGGTGTAGGTGCAGGTGCCGCCGTCGATGGCTTCGATGGCAACGAAGTTCAGGATTTCATGGCCATTGGTGGTCTTCTTGATGCTGGTCTCCTGCATGTCGATGGAAATGGTTTCATTGTATTTCCAAAGGCTCTGAGCGGAGACAGACATAGCGCCGGCAGCGATGGCAGCGGTGAGACCTAAAGTAATCAAAATTTTTTTCATTTGAGTTCACTCTCTTTCTGAAATAGAAGATAAAAAAGTTTTTGGACCTTCTCCTACAAGTCACTTTATTATAGCATATTTGGGGATGTGGTAGAATAAGAGAAAAACGCGGAGTGAGGAGTGAGGAGTGAGGAGTGGTGGTGCGGCGCACAAATGAAGAAGCGCCGCGAATTTGAAAAGTCAGCGCAGGCACCTGCTTTCCCACTACCGTTATCCGTATAACCGTGTAACCGTTTACCGTGCGTGTCTCAGATAGCGGGGGCTGGATGGACAAACTGCTATACCGAAGCAGGGCAGTGCTCCATTCCCCGATACCGTCCAAGGGGGCGGTTAACGGTTATAAGGTAAACGGTTCACGGCAGTGGGGAAGCAGCAAAATGCGTTTGCCTATTTTAAAACTTGCGCCGCTTTATGAATTGATGCGGCGCACCTCCACTCCTCACTCCTCCCTCCTAACTCCTCACTTCAGCACATTTCGTATGTTGAACTAAAAGAGCGAGGAATAAATTATGAACTACTCATTTATCGTCTCCTACGACGGCGGGCGCTACGAGGGCTGGCAGCGGCAGAGCCGGACTGAGGAGACTGTCCAGGGAAAATTGGAAAAAGCATTTTCTTCTCTTACCGGTGAAGCAGCGCAGGTGATCGGCGCCGGGCGGACGGACGCCGGCGTCCATGCCAGGGGTCAGCGGGCGAATGTGCATCTTGCCATTTCCATGCCCGCAAAAGAATTGGAGGAAAAAATCAATTTCCTTCTTCCCGATGACATTGCGGTGTCTGACATGGAGGAAGCGGACGATCGTTTCCACAGCCGCTTCTCGGCGAAAAGGAAATGGTATCGCTACCGCATCCGCGTGGGGAGCGAGAAAAATGTTTTCGAGCGGCGCTACGTGTGGCAGCTGGGGAAAGCGCTGGACGTTGACGCCATGAAAAAAGCCGCGGCGCTTCTCACGGGCACGCACGACTTCACGTCCTTCTGTGGAAATAAAAAAATGAAAAAGTCCGCCGTCCGCACGGTGGAAAAAATTTCTTTCACTGTGGAGCATGGCGAGCTGGTCATCGATTTCTATGGCGATGGATTTTTGCAAAATATGATCCGCATCCTCGTAGGCACGCTGGTGGAAGTGGGCGAAGAAAAAAGAAATCCGGCGGCTATGAAAGAAATCCTAGCCGCCAAGGACCGAAGCCAAGCCGGCTTCACCGCGCCGGCCCTGGGGCTGTGCTTGATGGAGGTGGAGTATTGAGGGATAAGGGATAAGGCGCGTTTGTCTGTATCGTCATAGCGAGGAGCTTGGAGCTATGAGCTTGGAGCTTCTTTGGCGTCCAGTAGACATGCTAAGCGTTGTGTCCAAGAGCTCGCGCCTGCTTGCCCTTGGGCATAATGCAATTAAATACTTAAAGACGCAGACGGAGCTCCAAGCTCCGGGCTCCAAGCTATGGGGGAGCAGGTAAGTAAGCCATATCCCTTATCCCATATCCAATATCCCTATTTCCACAGCAAAAAAGAGCCGCGAATGATCGCAGCTCTTTTTGATTGCCTATTTTATTTTACAACGAGCACCGGGCACTTCACGTGATGGATCACGTACTGGCTGACGCTGCCCATGACGAAGGAGGACACAGCGCCTTTGCCGCTGTTGCCCATGACCACCATGTCGATCTTTTCTTCTTCCACGATAGAAGCGATGGCGCTGCCGGGGATGCCCGTCTCTACGCGGGTGGTGCAGTTG
>CAVKMC010000053.1:0-9592 GCA_963657285.1 Agathobacter sp. | reverse complement strand
GCGCCGCTTTATGAATTGTGCGGCGCACCTTCCCTTGAACCTTGAACCCTGAACCCTGAACCCTAATTTTTTCTTTCCCTCCTTCCCAAAATTTTCCCCTTGCCTTATAATAAAAAAGTAAGCCATTGGAAAATAAAAAGTTTAGGCTTTGCGGAAGGGAAATAGGGCAGTGCTTTGCCGGGGAAGTTTCTGTATTTCCGCAAAAAGAAAGGAATACGCTATGACCTCCGGGAAAGAAGATTACTTAAAAGCGATTTACATTATCAGCGAGTCCCATGATTTGGTGACGAATAAAGAATTGTCCGAGCTGCTCCATGTGTCGCCGCCATCGGTGAGTGAGATGATCACCAAGCTGCAGAAGCAGGGCTATGTGGACTACACCGCCTATAAGGGAAGCCGCATGACCAAGAAGGGACGGAAGGAAGCGGGCCGCCTCATGCGCTATCACGCGCTGTGGGAGGTCTTCCTGGTGAATCGCCTTCACTTCACCTGGAGCGAGGCTCACGAATTGGCCGAGGGCTTAGAGCATCACACCAGCGATGTGCTTTGCGAGCGCCTCGACGATTATTTAGAGCATCCGGAGCATTGCCCTCACGGCGAACCGATCCCGAAGAAGGACGGCAGCCGCAGCGGCATCACCTACCGCGTCCTGTCGGAGCTGGAGGTGGGCGAGGAAAGCCACATCCTCCGCGTCATGGAGGACTATAGCCTCATGGATTACATCCAGGGCAAGGGCATCGACATCGACATGCCCATCCGCGTGAAGGAAAAGGAACCCTACGAAGGCCCCATCACCTTGGAAACGCCCAAAGGCGACGTGGCCCTGAGCTACAAGGCAGCGCAGCAGGTCTTTGTGGATGAGGAATAAGAAAAGAGCCGCGAGACGATTTGTCTCGCGGCTCTCTTTTTTGTATGCAAAGAATGTAGGCAGCTTACCTGCTTCGGCATAGCTAGGAGCTTGGAGCTAGGAGCTTGGAGCTCCGTTAGCGTCCAGTAAGCATGCTTCACGGGGGACGCAAGGACTCTATCGCATAGCATGCTTACTGACGCCAAAGAAGCTCCAAGCTCCAAGCTGATAGCTCCTAGCTATGAGGAGGCAGGTAAGCAGCCTTAGCCTCAAATCGTTAGCGCCAAAGCTTTTATCCGTTCTGGAATCGCCTGCCCGAATAGCCTTTCCATGGCTTCTCTTCTGACGAGCCAGGTGCGGCCGGATTTCCGGCGGTCGCCTTCTTGCATGCGAGCGGCAGCGTGGCCGGCGCCTCCGGCGGCGCTTCGGACGGCGCCGGGCTCGCGGTTCCAAAGGTACGCGGCTTCGACGGAGGAGAAGACCAGGAGGAAGGGGGAAATGGCGCGGGGATTTTCTGTATGTCCTTTGAAAACTTTTTCAGCGGCGGATTTCAAAAGGAGAAATGTATTTCCCGATTTCCTCACTTCGGCGGCGGAGAAGAGCGCGCCATCGCCTGCGTGCTCGCAGTCGCTTTGCAGCCGCTTCACGTCTACGCCATAGAGCGCGGCGGCTTCTTGGGGCGTCAGCACTTCCTCTAGGGGATCGAAGGAGAGGGAAAAGATTTCCATCTGCGCAAGGTCTACCTCGTAGGTATCTGATGGAAATACAAAAATCCCCGCAGCCGTCGCCAGGAGCGCGCAGCCGGCGGGCAGACGCCGACCATCGACGTAGGCCTTGCAGGTATTCTTGGCCAGCGGCAGCGATGGGAGCGCGGAAAAAATCCGCTCGAAGGGAAGCGCGGGGATGGAAATTTCTTCGCCTTCGGGCAGCGCCGGCCTGTCCGTGAGGAAAAAGACATGAGGCCCGGAGACCAGAAGGCAGCCCTTCGTAGGAAGGCTGCCGGTGAGAAAGGCGCTGTAGCATTTCTCTTGGAAGGCTTCGTTCGTGGATTCGGTGTAGATGCGGGGCATGATTTCTCTCTGGGGATAAGGGACAAGGGATAAAGGATAAGGCGTGCTTACCTGCGTCGCTATAGCTATGAGCTAGGAGCTATGAGCTTGGAGCTCGGCTAGCGACAGTAGGCGTGCTGGACGGCAGTGTCTAGGTACACGCGTTTTACTGCTTCCTCATAGCTAGGAGCCTGGAGCTTGGAGCTCGGTTCGTGACACTTGGCATTTAACTACGTTTCGAACAAGCGGGTAAAGCGCATGTGCTCTTAGACACTGCCGTTTAGTATGCTTACTGACACCAATAGAGCTCCAAGCTCCAAGCTCCAGGCTCCTAGCTATGACGAAGCAGTTTTACAGCTTCCCTGCGTCAACCTCCCCTTTAATATACGTATGGATCTTCTCCATTGGCGTGTCTTCTGCGATGGGGGTGCGGTCGCTGCTGCCGGCGCCGTGGTTTTTGATTTTTCCATTGAGGTCGTACTCGGTCATGGAGAGGGTCTGCACGCGCTTATTCGGCACGTCCATGCGGACCTGGTAGATCACTTTGGAGAAGTTCTGGTCCTCCCAGGGGTACGCGATGCGGAGGAAGAAGGTGGCGTAGCCATTTTTGTAGGAAATGGTGTGCTTCTCTATGTCGTAGGTGCTGCCGTGGAATTTGATGCCTTCCTCCTTATAGACGGTCATCCATTCCGGATTTTTGAAATGGGGCAGGGGATTCTCTACGAAGTGGGTGTACACATTGCGGCCGAAGGAATTGGGCTGCAGCGCGTTCCAACTTTCCTTAGTGTTGTCATAGGTGGTGTTTCCTTTCACCGTGCCATCGGCGGCCAGGGCCTTCACCGCGGCGATGCGGTAGGTGCGGTTCTCTTTGTCGAACTCCATGGAGGAGATCACAGACTCTCCCTCCAGCGAGAGCTTGATGTCCATGTCGGCCATGAGGCCGCTGTCCATATAGGAGTCCGTGTCTACAGAGGCGGACTCGCTGCCGGGAAGGGAAATCCAATTCTCCGCGGAAGCCGGAAGCGCCGCGGCGGTGAGGAGTAAAAGGGCTGTCAAAAATTTTTTCATGATGGACTCCTTATGGGTTAGGCCATGGGACGATTTCTGAAATATGGCATAAAGGCGAATGTGCTGAAAGGGTTCAGGGTTCGGGGTTCAAGGTTCAAGGGGTGGTACGCCGCATCAATTCATATAGCGGCGTTATTTTGAAATATAGAAAATGTGAATCAACTTTTTCAAACTTGCGGCGCTTTTGTTTGTGCGCCGCACCTTCCCTTGAACCTAAATACTTGAACCTTGAACCTTTTATCATTTAAACGCTTTGATGACTCTCAAGTCTTGCGGCGTGAGAAATGGCTTCACCGGCTGCTTGAGATACAGCGAGAGGGTGTAGGCCAGGGCGTAGAGGTGCGGGGCCTTGACGTGAAGCATATCGGCGAGGTCGATGAGGCTCATGAGGCCGCAGGGGAGGTCTTCGGTGAGGTAGCGAGTGGAGAGATCCGTAGGACCCTTCACGGTCTGGTATGACGGATTCGTGGTGAGCGCTTGGTGAAGGCTCTCGCATCGGCTGCCCCAGAAGGAATTCAAAACCGAGAGCAGCGGCGAGAGCTCGAGGCCTAAGGCCTTGCCGATGGCGATGCGCTCCCTGTCGCAGGCCTCCATGTAGGCGGTCACCCGCTCAGGCATGGCGTTTCCAAAGAAATGGAAGTCTTCGCCGTTCTCGATGCGGGTCATGTTGAAGAGACAGGTGCTGCAGTGAATGATGGGATTCGTAGCGGAGAGCGAGGTGGACGCCGGTGAAGAGACCCGGCTCACCTTCGGCGCCAGGAGATGGAGGAGCTCGCTCACCTTCGGGTCCTCGCTAATGAGGGTGTAGGCGATTTCATCCTTCTTCGCTTTGAAATAGACGCTTTCCAAATCCGGAGAGACCGACGCGATGAAGGGCATGTTCGCCGTCTCGCCGATGGGGATGGGGACGCTGCCGTAGGTCTTTTGGAAATAGCGGTACGCCTTCACGGCGCCCCAGGTGCCGTTGAGAAAGAGGAGCGTCTGTCCCTTTTTGAGATAGGGCGCAAGCTCTTGGGTCACCCTCTCGTGGTCATTGGCCCGCGTGCAGACGAGGAGAATGTCTCCATAGTCCGCCGCCTCCTTCGCGCTTCCCACCATGGGGAGAAAGAAGGATGTATTCACCTTGCCGCGGACATTCAAGGGATGAGTATTCCAGAAGGTCCGCTTCGTTTCATTTCGCACAAAGACCTTCACGTCCTGGGATTCTAAATGAAGATAAGCCGCCGCCGAGAGTCCCGTCCCCCCGGCACCGATGATAGAGATTTTCATAACGCGCCTCGATTCGATTTCGTATTTCTAATTTCTATTATTATATCTTTTGGACGCGGGAGCGCGCAAGGGAGGAGAAGGTTCAAGGTTCAGGGTTCAAGGTTCAAGGGGGGCGGCGCACCAATCAGAAAGCGCTGCAAGTTTGAAAATGTGAATCAATCTTTTCAAACTTGCGGCGCTTTATAAGTTGTGCGCCGCACCTCCCCTTGAACCTAAATACTTGAACCTTGAACCTTTTTACCCGCAATCGGCTTTCTTTCCAAATCAATGGGGCGAGCCCCTGGGGACTAACCTTGAACCTTATCCCTTAAACTTTTCCTTGCCAAACCCCATCTCCCTATGCTATAGTAATTCCAATTAATCTGTTTTCGCGATGAGAAGAGAGAGTACAGGAATGGAACCGCCATAGAGAGCCCTGCTAGGTGGGAAGGGGCGCGGGAATTTCTTGGAAGTGCCTCTTTGAGCAGGCGAGCTGAATGGAGTAGGCCGCCCGGGGAGCCCGATATAGCCTTGAGTTTCATAAACTCTCCAAGGCATGAGCGAAGACGCTCATGCGAAATTGGGTGGAACACGGATCTCTCCGTCCCTTTGCGGACGGAGATTTTTTTATTTCCGGAGAAATCAATTTCTCCATTGAAAGGTAGGTTTTCAAAGATGTCCCGCATTTTAACTGCTGAACATGTACGTAAATCTTTCGGGAAGAATACAGTCCTGAAGGACATCAGCCTGAATGTAGAAAAAGGTGATGTAGTTTCTATCCTGGGGCCTTCGGGCACAGGGAAGACCACTTTCCTGCGTTGCCTCAATTATCTCGAACAGCCGGAGGAAGGCAGGCTCACCATCGACGATGTGTCGGTGGATTTCTCCCACATCACCAAGGCGGAGGTGCAGCGTCTGCGCCGCAAGTCTACCATGGTCTTCCAGCAGTTCAATCTTTTCAAAAATAAAAACGTACTGGAAAATGTGACCGAAGGCCTCATCTATGGCTACGGCAAGTCCAAGAAGGAAGCCGAGGAAATCGCCATGGAAGAGCTCTCCCGCGTCCGCATGGCGGATTACGCGAAGCTCTATCCCTCCGAACTTTCCGGCGGCATGCAGCAGCGCGTGGGCATCGCTCGCGCCCTGGCTCCGCGGCCTGACGTGATCCTCTTCGACGAACCGACCTCGGCTCTCGACCCGGAGCTGGTGGGCGAGGTCCTGGACACCATCGCCCAGGTGGCGACGCTCGGCATCACCATGATCATCGTCACCCATGAAATGCACTTCGCCCAAGAGGTTTCCTCAAAGGTGGTCTTCATGTCCGACGGCCTGGTGGTAGAAGAAGGCACCCCCGATGCCATCTTCACCCATCCCAATGAAGAAAAGACCCAGCAATTCCTGCAGCGCATGCTGAAAAGGGAAGGATAGTAGAACGAGCAAAGGGCAGGCTTGTACCTGCTTCGACATAGCTTTGAGCCTGGAGCTTGGAGCTTGGAGCTTGGCTGGCGGCACTTGACATTTAACTACGTCTCAATAAAGCGGGTAAGGTGCCTCGCGTCTCTACTGCCAGGCATGCCTACTGACACTAGCCGAGCTCCAAGCTCCAAGCTCCTAGCTCCTAGCTATGTCGAAGCAGGTAAACGAGCCTTATCCCTTGCTCCTATCCCTTGTCCCAAATCTCTCCCAAGAACTAAGGAGCCACATATGCTTACCTTTAATCTCTCCTATTTCCTTGGGCTTTTCCCAAGGCTGGCCAGTGCGATCCCCTTTACCATGGGCGTCATCGCGGCCTCGATTTCTTTATGTCTCATGGTGGGCGTCATCATCGCCGTGGCGCGCATCGCCAAGGTGCCGGTACTGTCCCAGTTCTGCGACGTGTGGCTGTCCTACAACCGCAGCATGCCGTTCGTCCTGGACCTGTACCTGGTGTACTTCGTCCTGCCGGCACTGGTCCGCGGCCTGGGCATCAGTCCTGACGGCTGGTCGCTCACGTCCTACGTCATCATCGCGCTGACCTTCCATTACTCGCCGGTGGTAGCGGAAATCATCCGCCCAGCGTATCTCGCTGTAGAGAAGGGGCAGCACGAGGCGGCCATCGTCTTTGGCCTCTCGCCGGCTCGCCGCGTCTTCTCTATCATCGCGCCCCAGGCGCTCCCCATCGCGCTCCCGGGTCTCGTCAGCGAAGCCATCAACATCCTGAAGGATACCTCCATCATGTATTTCATCGGCGTGGTGGATCTCATGGGTCGTGCCGGGCTCATCATCAATGCGAACTATGGCCAGGGGAAATTGGAAACCTACTGCGCTGTAGCTTTGATTTATTGGTTCTTCGTCATCCTGGTGGAAGTGGCTTTCCATTTCTTCCAGCGGGCGAGCAGTCATAAAGTAAGGAGGGCTTAGGATGATCGACTTTGAAGTATTGCCTACTGCGCTCCTTTTCATCGCAGGCGCCATCCCGAATACGCTTTTCATGGCCTTCGTGAGCCTTTTCTTCGGCGTCATCTTCGGCTCTATGATCGCCATCGCGCGCATCAAGCCGAACAAAATTGTGAACGGCATTTTCACCGTGCTGATTTCCTTCTTCCGTGCCGTGCCGGGCATCGTGCAGCTCTTCATCATTTACAATTCCCTGCCCTTCCTCCTGGCGCCGCTCATTTCCTCCGTGGTGGGCTACACCGTGAAGCCCTTCGACGTGTCGCCTTATTGGTCCGTGTACGCCACCTTCATTCTGTATAACACGGCGTATCAGTCGGAAAATATTCGTGGGGCTCTCCGCTCGGTGGACAAGGGACAATTCGAAGCGGCGGTCTCCATGGGCCTTTCGCCATTCAAAGCGTTCTCCCGCATCGTGCTGCCCCAGGCCTTCGTGGTGGCGCTTCCATCCTTCTTCACCTACTACCTGAAGACCATCAAGCTCCTCGCCCTCGTCTTCACCGTGAAGGTAGTGGACATGTTTGCGAAGGCGGACATCTTCTCCGCTCTCTACAACCGCCGCACGGAACCATACATCGCCGACGCCATCGCCTACTGGGCCGTGGCTATCATCCTCACCTTCCTCTTTAACTATTGGGAAAAGAAACTCCGGGCGAAGGGTTTCTGATCTCAAACCTCCTTCCTTTGGAAGGAGGGACGCCGCGAAGCGGTGGAGGTTGGCTATCGGTTTAGTAATTAGTGGTCGGTGATCAGTGATCAGTACGCCTTTGACTGTAGAGGCAGATGCGTTAAGCCCTCTTCGCTGAAGAGGGTGCCCGCAGGGCGGGTGATGCCTGTTGGCTCATTACGCTCATTTCTTTATAGTCAAAAGGACCCGCGTTGATTGCGAGTCCTTTTTGAAATCTAAATATTCTTGCTGTCAAGAAATGGGTTTGCTATAATGGCAAATAGAAAGAGACAGAGGTCATTCGTGGGCGCGGACGGGCTTTCTCTTGAGAAAACTTAATTTGAAAAAAGCCGTCTAAGCCATTAGATGTTTTTTTTCAATGTGGGAAGTAAAATCCAAAGGATCTGCATACATGGCACGTCCTTTTAAATTTAAAATATCTTGCTAATAAGAAATGGGTTTGCTATAATGGCAATAGAAAAGAGACAGCGGTCATCCTAGCCGGGACGGGCTTTCTCTTAGAAAAACTTGATTTGAAGGAAGCCGTCTAAGCCATTAGATGGCTTTTTTCAATTCCTACTTTTTACAGACGGAAATGACAAGGACGATCAAAGAGGCGAACGCGATCATTAGCGATAATGTCTCGAACATGCTCATAGTGATCACCTCCCCTTACCGAGAGTAAGAGAAAAGCCGAACCTACT
This sequence comes from Agathobacter sp., assembly GCA_963657285.1. Lineage (GTDB taxonomy): Bacteria > Bacillota > Negativicutes > Veillonellales > Dialisteraceae > Dialister. The sequence goes on along the minus strand of CAVKMC010000053.1, from coordinate 1,576 downwards.
GTCTCCTCAAAAAGTATAACATAAGATGGGAAAATTGGGCAAACAAAAAGGACTCGCATTGATCGCGAGTCCTTTTTGTAATGGGGAAATATATGCAATTATATGGTAAAAGGTTCACGGCTACTGTGAGATAGCAGGAAGGCGCGTTCTAATCACTGATCACTAATTACTAATTACTAACCACTGACCACTAAACCACTACTTATTTTACAAACTTCACCGCTTCCTCCACGGTCACGTCCTTCAGGATGCCCTTGCCGATTTCTTCGATCATGGTGAGGGTGAGGCGGCCGTCCTTCACGTGCTTGTCCTTGGCGAGCGCTGCGGCGAGGATGTCAGCGGGGACGCTGGTGGAGGTGGGGAGGCCCAGGGATTTCAGCACATACTCCAAGCGCTCGGTGGTGCCGCGGGTGGTGTAGCCCAGGAGCTCAGCGCGTTTCGTGGTGAGGTACATGCCTACCGCTGTGGCTTCGCCGTGGGTGATCTTCGCGTCGTCATAGCGCACCGAGCTTTCGATGGCGCCGCCGATGCGATGGCCGAAGTCCAAAAGCTTTCTTTCCTTCTTGCCGGTGGGATCCATTTCGACGAAGCGGGCCTTGATGGTGACGCAGCGGCGAATGATTTCCGGCAGCACACGGAGGAGCTCCATATCGGAATTGGCTTTTTCGAAAAGCTCGAAGAGTTCCTTATCCGCTACGCAGCCCAGCTTTACCGCTTCGCCGAGGCCATTGTGGAGGTACTGGCGCGGGAGCGTCTTGGCGAGGCTCGGGTCCACGTAGACCGCTTTGGGCTGGTAGAAGGTGCCCACCAAATTTTTGCCGGCGGAAATATCGAGAGTGATCTTGCCGCCGATGGCGCTGCCGATCTGGGAGAGCACGGAGGTGGGGAACTGCACATAGGGCACGCCGCGATGGAAGGTGGCGGCGGTGAAGCCGGTGATGTCGCCCACAATGCGGCCGCCCAAGGCCACGAGGACGTCGCTACTTTCAAATCCGAAATTCACCAAGGCGCTGTAAATGTGAGTCACCATCATGAGGGAACGAGATTTCTCACTGGACGGCACCACGATCATCTGGGTATCCAGGCCCGCGGCCTTGAGCGACTTCACCAAGTCTTCCCCATAGAGCTTGTCGATCCCCGCTTCGGTGATGATGACCGCCTTCTTCGCGCCGGTCAAGGCAGCGATTTCCCCGCCGGCCTTGCGGATGAGCCCGCTCTCCACGATGACGTCATACGAATCTTTCCCTAAGTTGATATGAATCTTATCCATATGCTCTCCTCCTTTGCACTTGGTAGTCGGTGGTCGGTAGTCGGTAGTCAGGGCGCGAGTCCCTCTCGTTCCACCTTCCCGCCTCGCTACGCACGCACTTTCACACGCAGCCCGTGGGCTAATATGATTTGGTTTCTATTATACAACAGATGAAGGGGGGAGAGTAGTAAGGGATAAAGGCTAAGGTCCGCGAACCTGCTTCGACATAGCTAGGAGCTATGAGCTTGGAGCTTGGAGCTCGGCTAGCGTCAATAGGCGTGTTTGGCGGTGAAGTCAAGAAGCAGGCTTTACCGGTATCGTCATAGC
>CAVKMC010000052.1:0-9615 GCA_963657285.1 Agathobacter sp. | reverse complement strand
TGGAAATCCTTCTGCAGGATTCCCATCTCCAAGGGGCTACACCTTACCGCTTGTGCAGCACAATCATTCTGACTGCTGGTATTTAAATTTCTTAACGTAATAGTATTCGCTTCACCAATCTTCCGCCAAGCATGCCTACTGACGCCAATGAAGCTCCAAGCTCCAGGCTCCTAGCTCCTAGCTATGAGAAAGCAGGTAAAAGCGCCTATCCCCTATCCCCTTTCACTTGCAATCCCGCTCCTCTCACAAAGCGGTCTTGCCCACGAAAAAAGAGTATCAGCCAATGGCTGTGCAAGTCGTCCCATGAAAAAAGACCCCTGCGCACAGCCGGGGAAATACAGATTTCCTCACGAATCAGAAATCCGTATTTCCTAAAAACTATGCACATGAGTCTCGCAATTTCAAGGAAAGCCAGGAAGAAAATCCTTCCAGTATGTTGACTTGCTCCACCAAGGTGGCTGCTACTCCCTCACTTGCTATGAATCATATCATGACGGGCCGCGGGATGCAAGGGGAAGGGGTGCGTTTGACGCTATCAATTTTGTAGTCGGTAGTCGGTAGTCGGTGGTCGGTAATAACCGTTAACCGTTAACCGATAACCGGTAACCGTGCGCACTAACGGTTAAGGACTCGGTTACCGGTTATCGGTGGTCGGTAATCGGTGGTCGGTGGTCAGTAGTCAGTGATCAGTACGCTTTCGGCCATAGTGTCAGGTAGCATGCTGACGGCTATCGCTGATAGATCCTTCGGCAACGCTTGGGATGACGGCGCGAGGCTGCAGAGTCAGTAGGCAAGCTTACCGCTAGTGCTGAGTATGCGCCTTGCGGCGCATTTCTATCCGGCGCTATCGGGCGATACCGTTTGGCCTCTAAGGAATGCGCCTTGATGGGCAGGCTAGGCGCCTCTTCATAATGGGCCAAGCTTGGAAATCCTTCTGCAGGATTCCCATCTCCAAGGGACGACGCGTTTTGCTGCTGAAAAAAATGTTTCTAACTACCGCTTAGCATGTAAGAAAACCATACAACCGGCCTTGCGGCCGAGAAAAAAGCGAGCGCGTTTATTCATTTTAAAATTCGCGGCGCTTTTTAATTTGTGCGCCGCACCACCACTCCTCACTCCTCGCTCCTAACTCCTAACTATTACGACATGAGCCAACCTCCACCGCAAGGCGATCCCCCTCCTTCCAGAGGAAGGAGGTCAAATCGCGGAAGCATCACCCGCCCTTCGGGCACCCTCTTTAGCGAAGAGGGCTTGGCGTTGGTGGGAAAGCACTCAAATGCGTACTGAACACTGACTACCAACCACCGACTACTACCTCCCACGCAAAAAGCGAGCCCGTAGGCTCGCTCGCAACTATTTCATTACAGCTCTCGTCCCATATCCAACGCCATCGGCTTGGGAAGTGCTGATGAAATCGCCATCAAAAATTTAAACTGTGTTTTTTCGCCACGATTTAGTATAATCAGATAGAACATATGTAAAGAAACACTGATTCCCTTACAAAGGAGCAGCCAATGAATAATTTGCCGGAGTGGCCATCTCTTCGAAATGAGGCTATCGAGATGGCGGACTCGCTGATTCACGCCTTTTACGAAAAGACAGTGCACCCCAAAGACTTCGGTTCTTGGCTTTGCAAAGATAATTTCAGTTGGATCGGCGCTTGCGATGGGGAGGTCTACCTATCCTTACGGGAGGCCATCCAAGCCTACAGCCATCAGCGGGACATGCAAATCGTGCCGCACATGGAGGTCGGAAAGATCAAGCACGCCGTATTTCCTATCACCCACCTGGTGCTAGTCCTCGTCTGCGTGGTGCCACTCACCCTGACGATGCCGGAGACACTTTTCAAGGAAAATCAGCGGGTCACCATGGTTTTCAAAAAAGTCGGCGATCGGCTCAAGATCGCCCACATCCACGCGTCGAATCCCTGGACTCTCATGCCGGACCCGAAGGTATTTCCTGTGGCCGTCTCTCGGGCCAACTATGAGCTCTTCCATCAGCGATTGGCCGAAGAGAAATTCGGAGGCTACCCGGACCTCTCGGAGCGGCAGAAAACCATCCTGGAAATGCTCACCCAAGGCAAGACCTACACCGTCATCGCCCAGCAGCTGAACATCTCCCCCCGCACCGTCCGCTACCACGTAGGCGAGCTCCTCACGAAATTTGGAGTCGCCACTAAAGCGGAACTCTTATCGAAGGTGAAAAAGGGATAAGCCCTGCTTACCTGCTTCGCCATAGCTAGGAGCTTGGAGCCAGGAGCTTGGAGCTCTGATAGCGCCACGTAGCATTTAACTACGTTTCGAACAAGCGAATAAAGTGCCTCGCGCCTTTACTGCCAGGCATGCTTACTGCCACTAGCCGAGCTCCAAGCTCCAAGCTCCTAGCTCCTAGCTATGGCGAAGCAGTCAAATGCACCTCATCCCACCTACCACATCATACACCCGATCCCCACCATGGAGACTACGACCCCCGCCAGCTGGCGGGGTTTTAATTTTTCCCCGTAGAGAATCCGCCCGGTGACCATGAGGGCTAGGACGATGAGGCTATTGGAAACGAGGAATGCCGTATTGACCGGCCAGCCGGCGATGAACATGAACATGCTCCCCACCTCGATGCCCACGATGGTGAGGCCCAGGCCCATGGCGGAAGGATTCACAGAGAAGATTCCCCGCAAAAGCTTCTCCCCCTTCGGCGCTTGGAAGAAATAAATCACAAAGGACGCAATGGCGGCGGAAATATAAGTCATCATCAAAGCCGCCATAGGCTCGCCCCCGTGGGATACCTCCTTCAGCCCCACCTGGTAGCCCACGCTGGAGAGGACCACGAGGGCGAGGGGCCAGTAGTATGAAATCATAAGTGTCTCCTTTCAGAATAAAAGGGGAAAGTGCATATAGTAAAAGTGAGGAGTGAGGAGTGGTGGTGCGGCGCACAAATTAAGAAGCGCCGCGAGTTTGGAAAGTCAGCGCACGTTTAACTGCTTCCCCACTACCGTAAACCGTTTACCGTGTAACCGTTAACCGGCTCCTTTACCGATGACGAGCCATGGAGCGATACATTTTCTGCGCAAGCGCTTATCACTTCACGTCTTAGTATGCGCGGTTACCGGTTATACGGTTAACGGATAACGGTAGTGGGGAGAGAGGCACGCGCGTCTACCTATTTCAAAAACTCGCGCCGCTTTATGAATTGTGCGGCGCACCACCACTCCTCACTCCTCACTCCTCACTCCTCACTCCTAATTTTCGGAAAATGCATCCCTATCTCGAACCCGTATTCACCGCACTATGAGGTACATCCCCCCGCACGCCAGGAAGGCGCCGGCGCATTTTAAGAGCGTCAGCGGCTCGCCGTAGCTTGCGGCACCGATGAAGAGGAGGAGGACCACGATGATGGCGGTGTAGACCATGAAGCCAATATTCATGGGCCAGCCGGCGCGGTACATGTAGATGGTCCCCACCTCGAGGCCGGTGATGGAAATCCCTACGACCGCCGCCGGAAGCGGCACCGCTAGGAGCGCGGCCCAAAGATTTCCGCCGGGAGAAAATATTTCATAAAGGAGTGCGCAGGCCAAGGCACTCACCAGGTACGTCATCCCCAAAGCCGCCAAGGGCGAAGCATTGGAGGATATTTTTTTTGCACAAATTTGGTAAATCACGTCGGATAAAACGATCAGGGCCACAGGCCACCAGAGGGAAAACATTTTGAATCTCCTTTCGGATTTCACACAGGGACAAGCGCATTTGACTGCTTCGCCATAGCTTGGAGCTAGGAGCTTGGAGCTTGGAGCTTCTTTAGCGTCAGTAGTCATGCTGAGCAGCGAAGCAGGGAGCGGGGTCCGTAAGCAGGCTATGTGATCGAGTCATTGCGTCCCCGTTAAGCATGCCTACTAAACTCTAGCCAGGCTCCAAGCTCCGAGCTCACAGCTCCAAGCTATGTCGAGGCAGGTAAACGCGCATATTTCTCTACAAAAAAAGCGCTCCCTCCATTCTCTCACGGCTTACGCCGTACCTACGGAGAATGGTGGAAGCGCCTTCCCAGTCACCCGGTGGCGGCTGGGAGCGTTTGTAAGGTAAGATGATGAGAACGCGTTTGACTGCCTCCCCATAGCTAGGAGCCTGGAGCTCGGAGCTTGGAGCCCGGCTGGAGTCCAGTGAGCATGCTTGGCCGTGGAGACTTGAGCCAATAGGTAAACGCGCATTACTCCCAGTCTCCACGGCCTAGCATGCCTACTGTCGCCAATAAAGCTCCAAGCTCACAGCTCCTAGCTCCTAGCTATGGCGAAGCAGGTAAGCACATTCTCATTTTCTCAAAACTCATCAGTTCGTCGCCGCTCCCGCCCCTTCGGTGGGTTTAGCGACTGTTTTCTTGCCGGTGATGCGATCGAGAAGCTTGCTGCCGGCGGATTTCTTTTCCTTGGCTGCTTTTTCCTTTTCCTCTTTTTCCTTCTTCGCTTTTTCTTCGGCTTCCTTCTTTGCTTGTTCGGCCTTCGCTCTGGCCATTTCAGCGCGGACGGAGTCGGGGATGTCGAAGGCTCTGTACTTGTAGTCCGCCAGAGCTTGGCTCATGAATTCACGCCAGATGGCTGCGGGGACGGTGCCGCCGGTGTAGCCGGCATTCGACGAGGTGTCGTCGCCGATCCAGACAGCGGTGACCATTTCCGGTGTGTAGCCTACGAACCAAGCGTCGTGTTCGTCGTCGGTGGTGCCGGTCTTACCGGCCATGGGTCTGCCGATCATAGCGTTACCGCCGGTGCCGCGGGAAATAACCTCCTCCAGGATACAGGTCAAGCGATGGACGGAGAGCTCATCGACCACCTGTTTCCCTTCCTTCGGCGTGCTATTATCCTCCAGCACATTGCCATTTCGATCGATGACCTTCAGAATCACCATCGGTTCCACCAGCTTGCCGCCATTGGCAAAGACGCTATAGGCCTTCGCCATGTCGATCATGGAAACGCCATTGGTGAGGCCGCCGATGGAGGCTGCCAGGTTGTTGTCAGTGCTGCTGCCATCTTTGACGAGGGTGGAAATACCGCAGGCTTCCGCGGTGGCAAGGACCTTGCTCATGCCCACCTTGTCAGCCAGATCGATGGTAGGGATATTCATGGAGTGAACAAGCGCTTCCTCCAGGGTCACCTTGCCGCCGGAGGTGCCGCCGTAGTTCTTCGGCGTCCAGCCGCCGGGGTAGGTCTTGCTTTCATTGCTCACCGTATCGTAGGGGCTGAATTTATTTTCAAAGGCTGTGAGATAGACGAAAGGCTTGAAGGCAGAGCCCGGCTGGCGAACCATCTGGGTCGCGCGGTTGAAATGGTCTTCGCCGCGGCCGCCGACCATGGCTTTCACGTGGCCCGTGCCCACTTCGAGAGTGAGGAGCGCGCCCTGGGGCTGGGTGAGGCCATTGGCATCCTTATTTCCTTCCGGCAGGTTCGCCGCCATGACCTTCTCTGCTTCCTTCTGCATGTCCAGGTTCAAAGTCGTGTAGACCTGGAGGCCTTCCTTGTAAATGGCATCGGAGTCATACTTGTCGCTGATGGCCTGGATCACGTAGTTGATGAAATAGGACGCGGTGCTTCCGGTGGACTTCGCCGCTTCCGGGCTGGCGAGTCCCACGTCGGCCGCCTTGGCCTGGGTCGCTTCGGCTTCGGTGATGTAGCCGTACTTGGCCATCTGGTCGAGCACAATGGCCTGGCGATACTTCGCCGCCTCGAGGCTTCTGAATGGAGAATAATAATTCGGGCTATTGGGCAGGCCGGCCAGCATCGCGCACTGCGGGAGGGAGAGATCCTTCACGTCCTTGCCGAAGTACACATGAGACGCAGTCTCGATGCCGTAGCAGCCCTGGCCGAAATAAATCTGGTTCATGTACATTTCCAAGATCTGCTTCTTGGTGTATTTGTTTTCGATTTCAAAAGCGAGCACCACTTCCAGAAGCTTTCTCTTCAAGGTCTGCTCCTGGGTGAGGAAGGCATTGCGCGCCAGCTGCTGGGTGATGGTGGAGCCGCCCTGGCCGGTGGCGTTGCCGCTGACCACATTGGAGAAGATAGCGCGAAGAATGCCACGGGGATCGATGCCGTGGTGTTCATAGAAACGCACGTCCTCGGCTGCCACGAAGGCGTCCTGCAAATGCTGGGGCACCTGGGCGATGGAGACGGGGATGCGGTTCTCCTCGGCGTGCACCGTGGTGATGAGCCGCCCCTTCTCGTCGTAAATGCGAGACGACGCGTTGGGCGTAATATTTCCTGTCACATCCGGCAGATGGCTGGTGACGGACACAAAGAATCCCGCCGCCGCACCGGCACCGGCGATGAAAAGAATGATGAATAGAAAAATAAATATTTTCTTGAGCGAGGACCCCTTCTTCCGAGGCTTCTCCCGCTTGATGTCTGAGTTTCTCATATTCGTGCTCCTATAAAAAATCCGCGTGGGATATAGTTCTTTATATTATAGCACAAGCGGGATAGGGGAAAATAGGGATAAGGGATAAGGGATATGGGATAAGGGATATGAACCGCGTACCTGCTTCCCCATAGCTAGGAGCTTGGAGCTAGGAGCTTGGAGCTTGGAGCTTCATTGGCGTCAGTTGGCATGCTTGGCGGTGAAGTCCAAGAGCACGCGTTTACCGGTATCGCCATAGCTTTGAGCTGGGAGCTTCTTTGGCGTCAGTTGGCATACTAAACGGCAGTACCTAGGAACACGCGCGTTTACCTATTGACCCAAGACTCCACCGTCGAGCGTGCCTGCTAGACGCTACCGCTGAGCATGCCTACTAGACTCCAGCCGGGCTCCAAGCTCCAAGCTCATAGCTCCTAGCTATGACGAGGCAGGTAAACGCGTGCTCCTTGATTTCACCGCCAAGCATGCCTACTGACGCTAGCCGAGCTCCAAGCTCCGAGCTCACAGCTCCTAGCTATGACGAGGCAGGTAAACGCGCCATATCCCTTATCCCCTATCCCTTATCCCTAAACGCACGCAAAAAAAGCCACGAAAAAATCGCGGCTCTCTTCTCTCAAAAATTATTCAGCTACCACAGACACATGGACGGAGCTGGTGACCTGCTGGTGCACCCAGACCTCCACGTCGTATTCGCCTACGGTTTTGATGGGGTTCTTGAGACGAATGTTTTTCTTGTCCAGCTTGAATTTGAACTGTTCTTCCAGCGCTTCGCTGATGTCCTTGCCGGTGACGGAGCCGAAGACTCTGCCGTCTTCCCCGCTCTGGACTTTGATGACTACGGTGATTTTCTTCAGCTGCGCAGCCATGATGACTGCTTCATCGGAAGCCACCTTGTCTTTGAATTCCTTGGATTCCTTTCTCTGGGATGCGGTATTGAGGTTTGCTTTGGTGCCTTCTACACCGAGGCCCTTGCGGATCAGTACGTTGCGGCCGTAAGCGTCAGCCACTTCGATGACGTCGCCCTTCTTTCCCATTTTTTTGACGTCCTGCAGTAATACTACCTTCATTCTTTTTCCTCCTCTACTTGTTTACGGACTTGGGTGATAATCACCCTTTCCGCTGATTCTCTATTTCCATCCTTGCCCAGCTGGCAACCGGCCACGGTGAGGTGACCGCCGCCGCCCAAGGCTTCCATGACGATCTGCACATTCACAGAGCCGTCGGAGCGGGCAGAGAGACAGAGTCCATTGTCATTGTGATAAAACAGGAAGCTGGCCCGGATTTCCTTCACGGTGACCAAGTAGTCGGCGATCTGTCCCGCCAGCACCTGGGCATCCTCGGTGCCCTCGGGGCACTCGGCCATGGCGATGACGCCATCCACCAGCTTCATATTTGCTAAAATCTGTGCCTTCGCACGGATGAAATGGATATCCTCCGCAAAGAGCCTACGCACCAGCTTCGTGTCGGCGCCGCAGCGGCGCAGGTAGCTGGCCGCATCGAAGGTGCGCACGCTGGTCTGCACGGCGAAATTCTTCGTATCCACCACGATGCCTGCATAGAGGCAGGAGGCCTCCAGCTCATTCATTTCCTCATCGGCTCTATAATACTGGATCAGCTCGGTCACCAGCTCAGCCGCCGAGGAAGCCGATGGCTCCATATAGGTCATGAGAGGCTGCTTGATCACCGACGCCGCCCGGCGGTGATGGTCGATCACTACCTTGCGAGCCGCGCGCCTGAGCACCTCCGGCGCTGCCACCAGCTCCGGCACGTGGGTATCCACCACGATGACCACGGTGCGGTCGGTCATGAGGCTCTTCGCTTCGCTTTCGTCGATGAGGAGTCCCTGGGCATCGCCGCTCTTCACGATGGTTTCCACCATCTTCTTGCAGGTTTCCTTCTCCTTCGATAGCACCACGTGGGTCTCTACGTGAGACGCCCGGGCGAGATGGGTCACACCGATGGCGGCGCCCAGGGCATCGAAGTCCTCATGGTTGTGCCCCATGACGAGGACCATATCGCTGTCCTCGATGATTTCCTTCAAGGCCTGGGCCACCACGCGGACGCGGACTCGCGCCGAGCTGACAGACGTCGGTGATTTCCCGCCGAATGCCTTCACGTCCTGGCCAATGCGCACGATGGCCTGGTCGCCGCCGCGGCCAAGGGCGAGATCCAGCGACACCTGGGCCTCTTCGAACTGCCGCGCGAAGGACTCCTCGCTCTCCACGATGCCGATGGAGAGCGTCACAGGGATGCGGTTCACCGTGCGAATGGCGCGGACCTGGTCCAATATTTCAAAATTGGACTCCATCATTTCCGTCAGCGCCTGATGGGAAATACAAGCCACGAAATTGGTGGACGAGTACTGCTTCACGAAGCCTTCTCGTTCACTGAACCAGGACAGCACCTTCTCCGTCACATCGGAGAGCAGCGCCGAACGCTCCACGTCACTCATGACCGCGGAGACCTCGGAAATATTATCCACGCGAATCAATGCGAACACCGGCCGAGCCGCGCGGCAGGCTTCCACCGCTTCCTCCACGTCGCTGCGATCCATGAAATAAAATACCATGAACGGCGACAGGCTGTCCTCACCTACGTCCAGGAATTTGTGAAATACCCGGAAGAACGTGCCACCGGCATGGCAATCAAACCAGCCGGTCTTGCCCCAGATCTTCGAAACCTTTTGCCCGGTCACCAAATCCTGGAACCGCGTGCCCTCCGGCGCGTCTACGCCGACCCAGCCGCGGAACACATCATTGCACCACACCAGCTCCTTCTTCTCGTCCATCATAGCGATGCCGAGAGGAAGATTCTTCACCGCGTAGGCCGTCCCCTGGGACACGCCGGCGGAAAGATCGTCCAGGTAGCGCATCAGTTTCTTTTCCTGGAGATAATCAGAGCGCTTCACGTAAACGATCACCCCGGTAGCCAGGATGAAGAAAAGGAGTCCCAGCTGCCAATTCTGCGACGCCAACGCGCCGACAGACAAGATCAGCAGCCCGATCAGTATGCGGGACGTAGTCTTGTACACCCAAATCTCACTGAGCATAGTACGCTTCCTTTCAAGGGCAGGGGAAACATTTGGGAAATACCCCGCACCTTCATCCCCTATCGTACTCGAAATGAAGGGGGAATGCAAGGTGGAGGGGGAGGACGCTTGATGGTAATAGTGAGGAGTGAGGAGTGAGGAGTGGTGGTGCGCCGCATCAAATTGGAAAGCGGC
>CAVKMC010000051.1:0-9742 GCA_963657285.1 Agathobacter sp. | reverse complement strand
GGCCGGATAGAAATGCGCCGTAGGCGCATAATCAGCACCAGCCATAAGCATACTAATGTCTGCGTACAGTTTTGCCGCTTACCCTCTCGCTGGTTGTGCCTCTCCGAGGCACTTCTATCCCCCGCTAACGCGCGCCCCTTCTCCAAGGGGCTACATTTTGACGCTTGCGTAAAGTAATTATTTTACCTGCTGGTATTTAAACCGCTTAACTTAATAGCATTACTTCTCCAGGGGGCGACGCTCTTATGACTAGAGCAACAAACTTCTCTCAACCCTCAGCCTATTTTTTTACCGAATAGCACTACGCTTCAGCGCTATCGGTTACAGGCGCAGAGTGGGAAAGCAGGCAAGCACGTACTGACTACTGACTACCGACCACCGACTACCGACTACTAAACCACTAACCCTCAGTACGTTTATTTCACTTCCCCGCCATCTGGTCCGACTTCGCCAGGCACGCTTTCACGCCATCCATGAGAGCGGCGCGGAGGCCGGCCTGCTCCATGGCATGGATGCCGGCGATGGTGGTGCCACCAGGGCTGGTCACCTGGTCGCGAAGCTCAGCGGGGTGTTTCCCTGTTTCAAGGACCATCTTCGCTGCGCCGTACAAGGTCTGGGCAGCGGCCTCGATGGCCAGCTTTCTCGGAAGGCCGATGAGAACGCCGGCATCTGCCAAAGCATCAATGATGACGAAGGCATATCCCGGGCCGGCGCCGGAGAGGGCGCCCAGCTCATCGAGCTGCCGCTCAGTCACTACCGCCGCTTTCCCCAGGGCTGCGAAGATTTCCTCGGCTTCCTTTACAAATGCTGCCGATGCGCAGGTGCCCGGAGCGATAGCCGCCATGCCTTCGCCTACAGAAGCAGGCGTATTGGGCATCACGCGAATCACTTCGGTCCCCTGGGGCAACGATTTCTCCAGGAAATCCACAGTCACAGCGGCTGCAATAGAAAGAACCCGGTGAGGCTGGTACCGGGAGATTTCTTCCAGCACAGAGGGGACGATATTGGGCTTCACCGCCACAATGACCAGGTCCGCTTCCGCCGCCTCGCTCCCATCCATAGAAGCAGAGACGCCATACTGCGCCGCTTTATGAAGAGAGGCCTCCTGGTCGTGTTCCTTCAAGAAGACCTCTTCTTTTTTCCAAAGTCCTTTGGCAAGGCAGCCCGAGAGGATCGCTCCCCCCATGGCGCCGCATCCGACAATCAATATCTTTTTCATAGGCCCGGTCCTTTCCATGTAGGAATGTCCGATATATAAGCCAGCCGGTCCTTCTCCAGTTTCACACTTTCCGGGACGCAAATGAGCACATCGTCATTCAAAAGCTCTATTTCCCCATGAGCCAGGTACACCGCCCCGCTCATGAAATCCACATATCGGCTGGCCACCTCGTCATCCACATTGTCATTCAAAACCACGATGACCACAAGGCCCTTCTCCAATGCTTCCACGCTACGTTTCGCATCGGCATAGACCGTGGGCACCATGACAACCACCTCTAAGGGTCGGATACTCCTGGCCGGCAGCGCGCCTGCCTCCGGGAAATCCACGCCCTCCATTGCCGGAGAAAGCTCTTCTCCCTGTTCCTTACCCTCCTGGGGATCCTCAAACTGCTTCTTCAGCCATTGAAGCCCGCTGGCAAAGAAAGACATCACATGCCCGGCATCTGCGGTCCCTGGGGAGCCTGCGCACTCCACTGCGGAGCAGCAGGAGCCGCTGCAGGATCACCTGCGTAAGCGGCGAAATTCTCACGGGAAACGCTCATATTATTCGGCGCGCAGAGATAAATATTTTCAGAAATCTGATTGATCTGGCCTTCCAAAGCAAACATGATGCCCTGAACAAAGTCCACGATGCGCTGTGCTTCATCAGCATCGGTTTTTTCCATATTCATCACCACCGGGCGCATCGCCTTCAGATGGTCACCGATCTTTTCCGCATCGCTGTAGCTCTTCGGGCTTACCACCACCATGGTATAGGGCTTGGCTGCCTGGCGAGGCAGAGCACTCTTACCCACAGCGCGAGCTGCTGCCGGACGAGGGGGTACCGGAGCCGCCGGATTCACCGGAGCCGGCTCTACCAGCTCTTCCTCCTCGAGCTCTTCCTCATCATGATCCACAAACGTATCCTTAAACTTAGCCAACAAACTCATTCTTTTTTCTCCTCTCAAACATACCGGCGTTCACCAAAGATAGCGGTACCTACACGCACCATGGTCGCCCCTTCTTCGATAGCTATTTCAAAATCATGGGTCATTCCCATCGACAGGATGGAAATCTGCCCCTCCGGAAATTCTTTTTTCATCTCTTCCCACAAGCCGTGGGCTGCGCGGAACACAGGACGGGTCATTTCCACATCCTCATAATTCGGCGCCATGCACATGAGCCCTAAGACCCGCACGTGAGACAGCCCCTTCGCGGCCTCTACCATCTGCGGGAAATCATCGGTAGAGCTTCCGGTCTTGCTCTCTTCACCGGAAATATTACACTCCAAGAGCACATCCTGCACCTTCCCGATCTCCCCGGCTCTCCTGTCGATTTCCTTCAAAATCTCCGGAGAATCGACGGACTGGATCAGATCAGCCATGGCGACCGCCTTCTTCACCTTATTCTTTTGCAAATGTCCCTGCAAATGCCAGCGCACAGGAAGCGAGAGCACCTCATGCTTCCCTTCCATCTCCTGCACCCGGTTCTCCCCCACATCCGTCACGCCGAGGCCGATGGCCTCCTCCATGTCGGACAAAGGATGATACTTCGTCACAGCCACCAGCGTCACATCCTGCCCATAAGGCGACCGCGCTCTAGCTTCGGCGATCCGCGCCCTGACCTGGGCCAATCTTTCAGAAATCTCGGACATAACTCCGCCTTCTTTATTCTAAAACTCAGCATAACCGTCTACCTTTGGAAAACAGATATACTTATACATATTATAGCACAGAAAAGAAGCAGATAAAAACGGAAATTTCAGCGCATGACCGATGACCGTGTAACCGGTAACCGATAACCGAGTCCTTTACCTTTAGTGCGCACGGTTACCGGTTATCGGTTGCCTTCCTATGATATAATGGAAATAGAAAAGAGGTATTGCTATGGATACGAAGCCCACTTATAAAGATTCCCTTTTCCGTGCGATTTTCAATAACAGAGACCGATTGGCTAAGCTGTATGAAGCCTTATCAGGAAATAAAGTATCACCGGAGGACATCAACATCAATACCTTGTCCGGCATCTTCATGAATGACATCAAGAACGACATCAGTTTTTGTGTCGGAAATCGGCTCATCATTTTGCTCGAGCACCAGTCCACGTGGAATCCCAATATGCCGCTGCGTTTCTTTTGGTATCTAGGAAATCTGTACAGAGACTTGATCGATAAGGACATCGTTTACAAAGGGACTCTCCTCAAGATCCCAGCGCCGGAGTTTTATGTGCTCTACAACGGCACGCGAGATATCCCTTATTTCCAAAGGCTGAAGCTCTCAGACTCCTTCGAGATGCCATCTGCATCGCTGGAGCTCACAGCGAACTGCTACAATATCAATTACGCTGAAAGCAAAGAAATTCTCACGCGCTGCCACGATCTCATGGCCTACAGTGTCTTCATTGCCAAGGTGAGAGAGTATGTGAAGGATGGCTCTTCTCTATTTGATGCGATAAAGAAATCAATTCGATATTGCGAAAGCCATGACCTTATGGCTAATTATTTCAGAAATCATGAAAGTGAGGTGCTTGATATGGTTAGTTTTGAATGGAATGCAGCCCGGGCAAAAGAAGTAACACGAGAGGAAGCTCTTGAGGAAGGCCGTGTTGAAGGTCGCGTTGAAGGCCGTGTTGAAGGCCGTGTTGAAGGTCTTGCTGAAGGCGCAAAAAACATGGCCTTCCAAGCCGCGCTTTCTCTTCTAGAAAGCGAAGTCCCCATGAAAATCATTGCAAATGCTACTCATCTTTCCGTAGAAGAAGTGGAGAAAATTGCCAAAGAACACCAGCTGGCCATTTAGTCAGCGCCTCTTTGACTACTCTCATACCACGCAAAAGCAGCAGAAATAATTTCTTATTTCTGCTGCTTTTTGCGTATTTGAGAAAGAAGTCAAATGCGCCCTGATCACTAATCACTGATCCCTAAAGCAAAAGGCGAGCGCGAAGCCCGCCTCTTTGGTTATCTCATCAGTCCCTGCTTATTTCACCATAGATTTCTCCACCGTATCCGACAATTCCATCTTCAAGAGGATCATCGCGATCTGTTCCTTCATTCTTTCATTGTCCGCCTTGAGATCCGCGATTTCTTTCGCCTGGGACGCATTGTCCTTCTTCAAGGCCTCATTGGTCTCACGGAGCGATGCCACCTCCTGCGAGAGAGCCGCGCCGGTCTGAGGTACCCGCTTGCCGTGGCTCCCCAGCTTGAAGGAAACGCCCATATTCATCATGGACTCCCCGTCGCCAAGGGTCGCGCCGATGGAGAAGGTGGTATCGTAATTCGGTTTGTAGAACGCACCGATGGCGCCGGCATTGGCATTCTTGTAATGGCCAAAGCCCACAGCCATAGAGAACTTATCATCCGGGTCAAAGCCCTCGGGCCGCAGCGCCGCCAGCGCCGCGCTGCCGGCGCCTACCTTGTTGATATCCCGAGTCAGCGAAGACTTGAGATAATTGAAATTCTCCCCGATGGCACTATTCATCTGGCCCAGATTCACCGCGTCGGTGTCATTCATGCCGGCGGCCACATTCGTGAGACGCCGTTCGCTGCCCTCGCTTCCGAAGGAAACCACATTCGCTTCGCTAGCCGTAGAGCCGCTGCCGATGGCCACTGAGCCGGTAGCCCCTTCCGATACGCTAGCGCCATTGCCGAAGGCCATGGCATTCTCAGCCGAAGCCGTCGCACCATTTCCGAAGGCCAGGGTATTGTCTGCAGATGCACTGGCTTTATTTCCGAAGGCCAACGCATTCTCCTTCGACGTCGTTGCACTGGTTCCAAAGGAAATAGTATTCGCCCCTTCCGCCTTTGCGCCATTGCCAAGAGCCAGGGAGCTTTCGCCGCTGGCCGCTGCATTAGTGCCCATAGAAATAGAATCCTTACCGCTGGCGTTGCTGCCTTCGCCCAATGCGATAGCGTTATCGCCATCTGCCGTCGCATTTTCGTAGCGGATCTTACTATTGATCTTCGAAAAATCTGCACTGGTAGCCGAAGTAGCCTTCGCGAGAGCCTCATCAAGAGCTTCCAAATTTGCAGAAATCGTATTTTCGGAATCAATAGCCTCGTATTTATTCCCTCTGCCTTTGCTGTCTCTGTCTCGACTGGGATCCAGCGAACCAATCTTCTCATCAAGCTTCATGAGATTGTCTGCCACGCTGGTCTTGAGAGTGCCGTTCTCCTTCAGCGACTCATCGATCACATTGAATTCTGTCTGTCCCTCCGGCAGCTTGACCTCGCCGATGGCGTCATCCAGAGCCTTCAGGTTTTTACCAACCTTATCGTTTGCCTCCAGATAGGTACCAGCTTCTGTGGTCATCTTCTCTTTGATTTCTTCCACATTGCCCGAGACCTGCGACGAGATAGTCTCCTGGACTTTGTTGACATACTGATACACCGTATCGCCATTCACCAGACGCTGATCGCCCGAAGCGATGGTGCCTTCCCCGGCGATGGAAATGGAAACCGTCGACTTTCCATCATTGGAAGTCAGCGTCGCCGTCTGCGCTTTGGTCGCGTCTCCGCCACTGGTCGCGCTATAACTATCAGCTTTAATCAGCTGCCCAAAGGTCGCTGCATCGGTATTCGCTGTGCCGTTTGCCACATGGACGATCCTTCTTTCACTATCCGTGGTGCCGACGGAAACAGTATTTTCCGCCTCCGACGAAGAGCCCTTACCAAGGACTACAGAATTCTTCGCTACCGTAGTGACGCTGGAGCCAAAGACGAAGGCATCGTCAGCCAGCACCTTATTATCCGCACCTACAACATAGGAACGATTTCCGGAAACCGTTCTGACATCATCAGCGATGCCCGAGGTGACCTCGCCGACCAAATTGTTATAGCCGATAGCCGCCGACTGTACCCCGTACAGCGCATTGGTCACACCTACTGCAGCGGATTCCTCCCCGAAGATGGCATTATCGTACCCAAAAGCATAGGTCTTCTCTTCCGAGGCGCGGTTCAGGTAACCGATAGACGCAGAATAATCCGCGCTCGCGCCATTCCAATATCCCAGCGTCGTTGTATAATCGCCGTCCGTATAATTCATAGATCCGATAGCTATAGATCCTTTTCCATCTGCCTGTGCTCCCACGCCGAATGCTATGGCATTGCTGCCCTTCGCCTTTGTAGTGCCATTCGTTACTTCCGTATCCGAAGTGCTCTGTGCCATATTCTTGACCTTGACAGTCTTATCAGCGATGGCAATGCTATCGCTGCCGCTCAGCGTCAGCGCCGTCTTTGCCTCTTTGATAGCCTCATACACCGTATTGCCATTGACAAGACGCACATCGTTTTCGGCTACTTTGCCAGCGCCGGCGATTTCGATGGTACTTGTTTTATCATCATAGGTCGTCACCGTGATTTTCTGTGTCTTAGAAGCGTCATCGGAAACCGCATTGCTCATGCTCTTGATGGTCTTATTCCCGACCTTCTTCATCTGCGCTTCCACCGAGTCGTCTGCCGTATAGAGATCCGTCACAAAAGTCTTCGCGCCGATGGCTTCCGCCAGTGCATTTAGATTCGCCCCGGTGGAATTATTTGCCGAAATATAATTTGTCGAAGTGATCCCATCGCGCGTCTCCTTCCACAGATCCGCGCCGGAGACGAAGCCGTAATCGTTAGCCGCCACCTTTCCCATTCTCGTGAAGGTAGCCAGCACCGTGCCGTCATTAGAAAGAATGACATTGTTTCCAACCCCTTGGCTAGTACGATTACCCACTTCATCCTCAACATACGCCTCGCGCGATTCAGTCAGATCCAGATTCAGCGTCTGGCTTCTCTTCGCAATCTGCCCGTAGGTGGCAGCGTCGGTGTTAGCCGTCCCATTCGCCACATGGACGATCTTTCTTTCGCTACCCGTGGTGCCGACGGAAACGGTATTCTCCACCTCCGACGAGGAGCCATCGCCAAGCACCACGGAATTACTTGCCACGCTTGTGATATTCGAGCCAAAAGCGAAAACCTTATCTGCCTCAAACTCATTATTGGCACCAAATACATAGTTATTATTTCCGCCGGAACCACGCTCGCTGGTTCCGATCTTATTACCGGTACCGATTACGTAGTTATAATTTCCGCCCGAACCCCACTCTCCAGTCCCGACACGATTACTGGCACCGATCACGTAGTTATTGTTTCCACCGTTTTTTTGCCGACCAAACCCGACATAATTACTGGCACCCATTACGTAGTTATTACTTCCGCCGTTGTTCGCATAACCATACCCGACATAATTACTAGCCCCCGTTATGTAATTATCATTTCCGCCGGAAGTTCCCCAACCATACCCAGTGATATTATGGGAACCGACTACGTAGTTATTATTTCCGCCGGAAGTATACTCGGAGGTCGCGATTGCATTATCTGCACCAATTACATAACTATTCTTTCCGCCGGAAGCTTCCCAACCGGTTCCAATGCTATTTGTGCCAATAGACAACCATCCCCTATCCTCATTCCAGGCCATGTTCTTCACGCTGATTTTCCCATCAGTGATGCTGATGGTATCACTGCCTGTATAGGCAGTCGAGATCGCATCAGTGAGGTAGTCATACACCATGCCGCCGGAGACGAAGCCGTTGTTGTTTTTTGCCACCTCTCCCACTTCGAAGGTAGCCAGCACCGTGCCGTCATTGGTGGTGAGCTGGTTGTATTTGATTTCTATGGTATCATCATCTTCACCAAAGGTCTCACGCGTTGTCGTGTAGTCGAGATTCACCTTCTGTCCCGTCTTGGCGATCTGGTTCCACGTCGCTTCCCCCACCGGCAAAGCCCATACCTTCTGTGGAAGCGCGAAGGAGCCCAATGCCAATAGCACTGCCGCGGTCAGGGTGCTCCATTTCTTCGTTCCGTGTGTCATCATGATTTCCCCTTTCATACAGAAATAAAAAATCGCACTACCCGATTCCTCGGAAGTGCGCATCATCCCTGTAGAATCGGGGCTCTATCAGTAGTGTACTACCCCCCCCGAATTTGTCAACATGTAGTAGGAATTATTTTGACAGAGGGGATTTAGTGATCAGTGATTAGTGATCAGCGATCAGTACGCGTTTGACTGCTTCCTCATGACCGATAACCGGTAACCGATTCCTTTACCGTTAGTGCGCACGGTTACCGGTTATCGGTGATCGGTAGTCGGTAGGGGCGCGTTTGACTGCTTCCCCACAACCGTTCTCCGTTAACCGGTAACCGTGCGCTCTAACCGTAAACGCGTCGGTTATCGGTTATCGGTTATCGGTTATCGGTTACACGGTTATACGGTTATCGGTAGTCGGGCTCCGACCACTCCATCCCACGCAAAAAGCGTGGAGAGTTTGACTATTTCATCAAACCTTCCACGCTTTTCCTTTTTGTAATCCCAATACGCAAGCGTCACATAGGTGTCACCACTCCTCATAGAAGCAGTTTTTCCTCTTCCGCGATTTTCCGCACTTCACTTTCTTCCTGCTTTGTAATGGCTGCAATGGCAGAGATATCCATCTGTGCCATCAGCATCCGCAGCGCAATCTCGCGTTTCTCGCGGATGGCTCCGCGTTTCTCGCCGATCTGTTCGCCGCGCGCCATGCCAATCTGCTCACCGCGCTCCATGCCAATCCGCTCGCCGCGCTCCATGCCAATCCGCTCGCCGTGCTCCATGCCTATGTTATATCCTTTATAGGCACTTTCTCTTGCAATACCAAGGCTCAAGTTGCACATGGTGTCCACCATCCCTTCTTCTGAATGACTGAGTGCTATGTTGTATTCCTCTTCCAAGATCCGCATCTTCCCAGTTGCGTTGTCTCGGGATTTGAAAATCTCGTAAAGTAAGCTAAGGAGCCTGTTTCCAACGGCCTTTTGCTCCTTGCTGAGGTAAATCATCACGATTTGTGCGAGATCGTAGTTTTTCTTTTTCTCACAGATATGACCGTAGGGGAAGCTTTCTTCGATGCTATAGCGGGTGATGCCGCTGGTTTCATCGGGAGAGTCCATGCAGAGCCAGATGCTGTAGACTTTTTTGATTTTGCCATATTCCGATTTCGTGAAAACTGTATCATGCTGAGCGGAAATCAAACGGCTACAGTAGAAAACGGCTCGCTTGGTGAGCGGGTAATCCAAATTCGATGAGTGCTGGGCTTCGATATTGATGATGAGGCCCAAGGAATCTTTCTCCGGCGTGATGGCACGGAAACGAATGTCGAACGTCACAGTGCCTTCGGTAAGAGTTTTGTCTTCTACATTGTCTCCCACGATGCGAGCTGCATTGGTTTCATCAGGAAGCACCGGCGTCACGCCCACTTCCGGCGTCCCTTCGATGTATTTGTCCCGAATGTCTGAAATCTCACAGTTTTCAAATTCCGGCACACAGTATTTCAAAATCCACGCCAGTATCTTTTTGCTGGAAAGAAGCTTCTTTGCGCTGGCGTCATATTCCGCGTTACCGCCTGACAGATAAATATCTTCGAGTGCCTTGTCGTCCATGCCCCCACCTCTTTTCCTAATTCTATTGTAGCATACTTAGGGAAGGGGAAATAGGATAAAGGTTTCGTAGTCGGTGGTCGGTAATTACCGATAACC
>CAVKMC010000050.1:0-9769 GCA_963657285.1 Agathobacter sp. | reverse complement strand
TACTTACCTGCTTCGTCATAGCTTTGAGCTAGTAGCTTGGAGCTTGGAGCTTCTTTGGCGTCAGTAAGCATGCTTGATGGTAGATTTCAAGAAGCGAGGCGCGGTTCACTGCTTCCCAAGCCCGAGCCTCATGACTATGTCGACGCAGGAAATTACGCTTGGCTTTATGTCTCTGCTGTATGATATGCCTACTGACTCTATCATAGCTCCAAGCTCCAAGCTCAAAGCTATGACGAAGCAGGAAAACGGGTCTTATCCCTTATCCCTACGAAACGCCTTGACAATAAAAAATAAACATTTTAGAATTAAATAGGCGCTATAGCCATGTGAGTGATTCCGAAGAGGGGAGCGAATGACTCTTTATTTCTTTGGATAGATGGATTCTGTGAGAAAATACTGATCCAATAGGTGCATTGACTGATCTGCTGGATGCTGCGCGTTGCAGCTGTGATATATATTTCTGCTATCATATATAATATATATTTTTTTACATCAGCATTTCCTTGAAATACATGTGGGCTCCGGGGCTTTTTGTCTGCGGAGCTTTCTTTGTGTGAGACCGTCGATGTGGTCATAGCGAGCTATCCGAAAGTTTTCGGAAATACTATTTATTTATGTACTACTGGAAAAATACATCAGAAAGAGAGAGGTGAACCATTTGACACTGGATGAAGTTTTATTGTATGTCATGCTGGCAGGCTTAGTGGCCGCTGTCGTAGGCGCCGGCATCGGTTATCTTTTGCGCAAACGGATTGCAGAAGCTCGCATCGGCTCTGCAGAGGAAAAGGCAAACCAGATTGCCGAGGATGCGAAGAAGCTTCTGGAAACCGCATCCCGCGAAGCTGAGACCTTGAAGAAAGAAACCATGGTACAGACTCGCGATGAGATCCATAAGATTCGCGAGGATATGGAAAAGGAAAATAAAGAGCGCCGCGACGAGCTGGCGAAGTATGAGCAGCGTCTGGTCCAGAAGGAAAACAATCTGGACTGGAGAAGCGGCAACCTGGAGCAGCGCGAATCCCAGCTGGATAAGAAGGAAAATCAGGTAAAAGCCCAGCGCGAAAAAGTAGAAGCTCTCTACGCATCCCAGCAGGCGAAGTTGGAGGAAATCTCCCAGCTTTCCCGTGAGCAGGCAAAGGACATGATCCTGTCTCGCGTAGACGAGGAGCTGACCCATGAGAAGGCGGTCCGCATCCGCGACGCCGTGGAAGAAGCGAAGAGCACCGCTGACACCAAGGCCAGAGAAATCATTGCCGCAGCCATTCAGAGAAATGCAGCGGACACCGTTTCTGAAACTACGGTTTCCGTGGTGGCACTGCCAAATGAAGAAATGAAGGGCCGCATCATTGGTCGTGAAGGTAGAAATATCCGCGCCATCGAGACCTTGACCGGCGTGGATCTCATCATCGACGACACACCGGAAGCAGTCATCCTGTCCTGCTTCGACCCGATCCGCCGCGAAATCGCGCGGCAGGCTTTGGAAAGCCTCGTCAAGGATGGACGTATCCATCCGGCTCGCATCGAAGAAGTGGTGGCCAAGACCAAGAAGGAAGTGGACAAAGCCATCCGCGAAGCCGGCGAACAGGCTGTCATGGAATGTGGCATCCGCGGCATGCATCCGGAGCTGGTGAAGACCCTGGGTCGTTTGAAATACCGCACCAGCTATGGGCAGAATGTATTGCAGCACTGCATCGATACTTCCTATTTCTCCGGCATCCTGGCTGCCGAAGTGGGAGCTGATGTAGAGCTGGCTAGAAGAGCCGGCCTCTTGCACGATATCGGCAAAGCCGTAGACCGTGAACAGGAAGGCACTCATGTGGAACTGGGCGTCGAATTGGCGCAGAAATATCACGAATCCGCTCAGGTCATCAATGCCATCGCCTCCCATCATGGCGATACAGAGCCGACCTGCGTAGAATCCGTCCTGGTAGCTGCTGCCGATGCCATCTCCGCAGCGCGCCCCGGTGCACGCCGCGAGACATTGGAGAACTATATCAAGAGACTGACCAAGCTGGAAGATATTGCGAAGTCCTTCCCCGGTGTGGCTAGCTGCTACGCCATCCAGGCCGGCCGCGAGCTCCGCGTCATCGTGAAACCGGAAAAGGTAAACGAAGACCAGGCCGTCATCCTGGCCCACGATATTTCTCAGCGCATCGAGAAAGAACTGCAGTACCCCGGACAGGTCAAGGTGGTGGTCATCCGCGAGACCCGCGCGACGGACATTGCGAAATAAGAAATATGAAAAGCTGTGAGGCGTTGTTGCCTTGCAGCTTTTTCTTTTTAGGGATAAGGGATAAGGCGCGTTTGACTGCTTCGCCATAGCTAGGAGCTTTGAGCGAGGAGCTAGGAGCTCTACTGGAGTCAGTAGGCATGCTATGCGGTGGAGTTGCAAGACCAGTCGTTTTGTGGTAGGCGGGGGCGCACGGCTTCTCTGCTAAGCATGCCAACTGACTCCAAAAAAGCTCCAAGCTCCAAGCTCCTAGCTCAAAGCTATAGGGAAGCAGCCAAACGCGCCTTATCGCTGTTCCTTTTTTATGCTATAATGAGAAAACTCTTCTTTGCTTTTCATGAGAAAGTAAAGCGGAATAGAAATGGGAAAAGGAACAGGTAGGGAAATATATTTCTAAAATTCCCGCCGCTTTATGAATTGTGCGGCGCACCACCCCTTGAACCCTGAACTCTTTAGCGAGAAAGGTTTTCCTGCTAGAGAAGATATATGTAAGTGGTTTATTATAGAAACGAGGTCATACCTATGGATAGAGAAGATTTGGATAAGCAGCTGAAAGAGCATGGCGAAGCCATGAAGGGTCAGATTTCCGGTTCCTCAAAGGGGCGGATGAAGGTCATGGCCTTGGCCTTGGCGATGCTGGTGGTCGGCGGTGCGGGCGGTTGTTTCTTTGGAAATACTCCGGCGTCCTCGGGAAAGCCGGCGGCTTCCTCTTACTCGGTGCCCGAGGGCGGGGATAAGAAGGTGCAGGATCTCCCGGCCATCCGTAATACAGCCATCGTGCAAGCCGTAAAAGAAGTAGGCCCGGCGGTGGTGGGGATCACCACGAAGGTTTACGACCGAGATATGTTTAATCGCCGCGTGGAAGTAGGCCAGAGCGTAGGCTCCGGCGTGATTTTTGATAAGAAAGGCTACATCGTCACCAACAACCACGTAGTGTCCGGGAGCAAGGAAGTGAATGTGTCTCTCTCCTCCGGGAAGACCGTGAGCGGCACGGTGGTGGGCACCGATCCGTCTACAGACTTGGCGGTGGTGAAAATTGAGGGCTCCGATGATTTGCCGGTGGCTGCCTTGGGCGACTCTGATGCGCTGCAGGCCGGGGAAACGGCAATCGCTATCGGTAATCCGCTGGGCTTGGAATTCCAGGGCACTGTCACTGTTGGCGTCATCAGCGCGCTGAATAGAAGCCTTGACGACATCGACCAGCGATTCAAATTGATCCAGACCGATGCGGCCATCAACCCCGGCAACTCCGGCGGCGCTCTGGTGACGGCCGACGGCAAGGTGGTGGGCATCAATAGTGCGAAAATCGCCAAGGAAGGGGTAGAAGGCATGGGTTTTGCCATCCCCATCAACCAGGCGAAGGGCATCATCCAGCAGCTCATCGACAATGGTCGCGTGACCCGCGCGTACCTGGGCGTCTATGCGGCAGACAAAGACATCGCCCAGCGCTATGGCTATAACTGGGACCACGATAAGGGCGTCCTGGTGATGAAGATCGCCTCCCACAGCCCCATCAGCCTCACCGACATCCGCCCGGGTGACTACATTCTTTCCATCGACGGCAAGGAATGCAATACCATGAAGGAAATGCGCTCCATCCTGGACACCCACAAGCCGGGCGACACCATTTCCCTCACCTACGAGCACAATGGCAAGGAAGTGAAGACTGAAGTCCTCCTCGCTGCGGCGCCGGAGGAGAAATAAAGAAAAGGTTCAAGGTTCAAGTATTTAGGTTCAAGGGGAGGTGCGGCGCACAAATCAGGAAGCGGGAAGGTTTGAAAAATCGATTCACATTTTTGTATTTCAAAATTCATGCCGCTTTTTAATTTGATGCGGCGTACCTTCCCTTGAACCTTGAACCTTGAACCTTGAACCTATTCAGCAAGTTCGAGGAATCAGGTTTTGTAATATAAGGTTGTAAAATCCTATGAAATTCACCATTTTAGGAATTGGAAAGATCAAAGAGAAGTGGATGCGGCAGGGCATCGAGGAGTATGCGAAGCGACTCAGGCCCATCGCGCCTTTGGAAATTATCGAGCAGGATGAGGAGAAGATGCCTGAGTCTCCATCGCCGGCCATGAAGGAAAAGATCATGGAGAAGGAGGGCGAGAAGCTTCTGAAATATCTGAAGGACGATGACTGCCTGGTGCTTTTGGATCTGAAGGGCAAGCCCATGTCCTCGGAAGGATTGGCCGATTGGATTTCGGATCGCATGGTGAAGGGGACAAGCCATTTCTATTTCATGATCGGCGGGCCCTATGGCAATGGAGAAAACATTCGCCGCCGGGCGGATATGAAAATTTCCATCAGCGCCATGACCTTCACCCACCAAATGGTGCGGCTCATCCTGAGCGAGCAAATCTATCGGGCGATGAAAATTATTCGGCGGGAGCCGTATCATCTTTGAAATGAAAGGAATAGGGGGCGCGTTTTCCTGCTTCGCCATAGCTAGGAGCTAGGAGCCTGGAGCTTGGAGCTCGGCTGGAGTCAGTAAGCATGCTATGTGGTAAATTCATGAAGCAAGACGCTTTGAGGTAGGGGGCGCAATGGCTCCTCCGCTAAGTATGCCTACTGACTCCCAAAGAGCTCCAAGCTCCAAGCTCCAAGCTCCTAGCTGTGACGACGCAGGAAAACGCGCCTCAACCACTGATTACCGATTACTACCAAAGGGGGAAACCTTTATGAAAAAAGTAAAGTGTGCCACGCTGGCTCTGCTGCTGGCTAGCCTTTCTTGGCCTGCCTTCGCAGCGGGTGCGGAGCCGGCGCTGGAATTGACGGAGTACGCCGACTTGTCGGAACTGGCGGCGTTTCCGCAGCGGTCCACGGTGATGGATCGCTATGCCGGCGGGCGATTGAAATCGATTTGGAATCCTCAGATTTCTCACCATGAGAAGGACTGGTGGATGCGTTCGCTCAAGGATTGGCATTCCTACCATGATGGCGATGTGAAGGGTCGGAGCAATTCTGTGGCTTTGGGCATCGACAAGGAGACCGGCGAGGAAACGCGGAGCGGCGTCTTTGGCATGTACAATTATCGAAAGCTGGACGGCGGCGCGGCTCATGGTCTGCAGCAGGATTGGCGCGTGGGCTTCTACACCGGCAAGGAGCATGGGGCGGTAAGGAAATATGTGTATGCTGACTACGGCATGCTTGGGACTCACGTGACCGGACTCTATGACACCAAGTACCATGGAAAAATCCTGGAGCTCGGCGGCGAGTATCAGTACGATTTGTCCCGTGGCCAGGTGGGACTTCATGTGGTGCCCTATGTGAATGCCCGGTTTTCCCGTTACTGGCAGGACGCCTCCGATGGCAGCGGCGATTTCAAGATGAATAGCCTCCACCATACCTACGGAGACGGGGAAGTGGGCGTAGAGCTTCGGAGAAATCTGGCTAAGGCCACCTATGAGATGCGTCTCGCCTACAAGCGCGTCCTCACCGGCGCCGCGCCGTCCCTTACCGGCTCTTGGCTCGGCTATTCGCTCTCCTTCCCCACCGGCATGGACAAGGATTATTTCCACGCTACCCTGAGCGGCACCTGGAAATTTAAGGGTAACCTATCGGCTAGCGCCGAGGGCGGCTGGCTCGAAGGCGCCCATGACCGAGATATGATGGCTGACTTGAAATTGAATTGGAGTTTCTAAACCATGGATATGGAATACTTGCTCTTCATCCAAAATTTCCGTGAAGGCGCCGGCGGGGTGCTGGCGCCCTTCATGCTATGGGTGTCTCACTTTGCCATTAGCTTTTGGCCCATCGTGCTGATGTGCTTCATTTATTGGTGCATCGATCGAAAAGGCGGGAAACGAATTTATTTCGGCTTCAATCTGGGGATTTTGATGAATGGACTTTTGAAATTGGTTTTCTGCGTCTATCGTCCCTGGATCCGAGACCCGAGAATCATTCCCTATGGCAATGCGATTCACAGCGCCACCGGTTACTCCTTTCCCAGCGGACACTCCACTTGGGTCACCGTCACCTTCGGCAGCATGGGATGGTGGATGAAAAAGAGAGGCTATCTCATCCCGGCGCTGCTTTTCTTCCTTATGGTGCCCATCGTCATGTTCTCTCGAAATTATCTGGGCGTCCATACGCCGCAGGATGTGGTGGTCGGATTTCTTACCAGTGCCCTTATGATCTATGTGGCCGGCCGCATCGAGGACTGGACCGACGAAGATCCGAAGCGAGACCTCATCGTCATGGGCGCGGGGCTTCTGCTGTGCGCGGCGCTGATGGCTTTCTATGAAATGAAATCCTATCCCCTGGACTACTTAGCCAATGGGGAACTGTTGGTGAATCCGGAGAGAATGAAAGCCGACTCCTATCAAGGACTCGGCTGTGTAATGGGCTACGTAATCGCTCGCTACTTTGAACGGCGAAGCTTTGATTTCGAAGAGGTGCCTCGGAAAATCCGCTTCGGGATCAGCCTCCTGGCCTTGGCGCCGGCCTACGGCTGGCTCGTCCTCGCCACGCCATATATCAAGCACACTTTCGGTAAACCCTGCGGCGAATTCATGATGTTCTTCGTCTTCGCCTTCTACCTTATGAACCTGGTACCCTGGGTAATGAAGTTTTTTGCAAAAAAGAAATAGAAAAAAGAACAGCTCTGCTGATGTGGGGCTGTTCTTTTTATTTTGCGCGGGAAACGAATTTGGGCAAAAGTTAGGAGTGAGGAGTGAGGAGTGAGGAGTGAAGGTGCGCCGCATCAAATCCAAAAGCGGCGCAAGTTTTGGAAATGTGCAAACGCGTTTAGCTTCTTTCAAAACTCGCGGCGCTTCTTGATTTGTGCGCCGCACCACCACTCCTAACTCCTAACTCCTCACTCCTCACTTAGGAAAGCATTACTGCCTACTTTTTATCATAGACCGCCTTCTCCTCCCACCGGAAGGATTCCAGAAAATCCGGGGCGAGGAAGGGGTATTTGGTGCCTTCCGGATTGTCACAGTGAGGCGCGTACCACTCGATCCACATGTCGCCGGCGTCGTCGTCTGCATAGAGATCGACTTCTTTTTCACTGGCCGGCTTCACAGAAAAAATTTTAAACTCCCCGCACTCCGGGAGGGTATCGATGAAGGCGCGAGCCTTCGCTTCATCCCATCCGAGGCAAACACATTCGATGAGGTCATCTTTCCAGATACATGTCGCTTTCATTTTGGATTCTCCTTTCATTATTTAGTGGTCGGTGATCGGTAGTCGGTAGTCGGTTCGCACTTGACGCTATCTACACATAGTGCAGTTATCGGTGTTTCTGAATTGGCGTCAATCGCGTCCCGACTACCGACTACTAGTTCGATACCAAAAAGCAGAAAATGTTAGACTGCAGCCAAACGTGTCCCGACTACCGACTACCGACCACCGACTACCGACTACTAATCACTCCTCCACATACGTCACAACATAATCCTCCGGGTCCATGGTTACATAGCTCGGCCAGTAGACTTCATCTTCCTGCACGTAGCCGACGAGGCCATCGGCGTAGATGACCTTGAGCCAGCGGGTATCATTTCCAGCGATGTATAGGCAAGCCTTCCCATCCTTGTAGTAGGGATAGAGGCGATCGCCTAGGCTCAGGCAGGCATTGGGCGGAGCTTCCAGGAAGGGGCCGATGTGGACGAAGACGCGATCTTTATTGGTCCACACGGAAGCGCCTTCGCCGTGCCAATAGTTCCAAAGATTTTTAAAGGTCTGAAAGAGCTCTGTCCTTTCGTAGGTGCTGGTCTTCAGCACGTCGGCGCTCTCGCTATCGCCGTACTGGGCATAGCTCATGCGAGCGGGCATGATTTCCTGATTGACCTTGGCCAAGAATTTCGCATTGGCCACATAACTCTCTATGTACGCCTTATTGGCATAGATGGTATCGAATCCCATGGTGCTATCCACCACGCACTCGGCGCTATAGGAAATCGGTTCGCCCATGAGCTCTTCCGTTTCCGCCGTGATTTTCAAGAACACAAAGGCCACAGCTTCGGCCTCCAGGTCCGTCACGGTGATGCCCTGGCTTTCGAAATAGGGCTTCACATACTCCTCGCCGCAGTTGGCCGCCATGTCCCGAAGGGCGATCATTCTTTCTGAAAGATGGAGAAATTCCGCAGTCTCCCCTGTGCTTTCATTGATCATCTGTCCCGGGTAGGAGTAGCTTCCGTGAAAATCTGCCGACGCGGCGCCGATGCCGGCAGCGAGAAATAAGGCAAGCGCCAAAGCGGTGGTATTTCTTTTCCAATTCATCATCATCGTCTCCTTTCAAATTTATCTTTTCTCTATTGTATAGGAAATCGGAAGCCTTGGGGCTGGTGTAAATTACAGTTATTAGTGGTCTGTACACTTACCTGCTTCGTCATAGCTCGGAGCTTTTAGCTCGGAGCTTGGAGCTCTATTAGTGGCAGTAGGTATGCTTGGCAGTGGAGACTTGTGGCTCATGCTTACTTGCTGTTTCATAATGCAGCTTACTATCTAAAAATGTGAACAGAGCTTTCGGCTCTCGTCTCCTTAGCAGATACGCGTATAGGCAGTGGCTCTTCCGTATGGCATGCCTACTGACTCTAAAAAGCTCCAAGCTCCAGGCTCCAAGCTCCTAGCTATGAGAAAGCAGTCAGACGCGCCATATCCCTTGTCCCATATCCCTTATCCCTAACAAGAAAATTATGTAAGCAACTATGGACGAAACAGGCCACCACCATGATTGAAGTCAACTGTGAAATATGATACCATGTAACTGTATTTTGATTTGACTGATACAAGGAGTGTTCATGTTTATTATTCCATACTTAGTCTTAGTAGGTGTGGCGGCCTTATTTTTTGTGGTCGTCTGCCTTTTGGTGGTGGGACTGCCGGCGAA
This sequence comes from Agathobacter sp., assembly GCA_963657285.1. Lineage (GTDB taxonomy): Bacteria > Bacillota > Negativicutes > Veillonellales > Dialisteraceae > Dialister. Next base: position 704 of record CAVKMC010000050.1, on the reverse strand, counting down.
GAGCGGAAAGAAAGCGGCTCTGTACGCGGATCTGGATCACACCATGGAAATTCCTCGGGTGAGAAAGCCGAAGAAGGAAGCGCCGAAGAAGCTTGACGCCGATGCGACGCAGATCATTCCTCGCGCCGAGCTGAAGAAGGCGGCCGACGAGGAGAAGACTCGCATCTTTGCAAAGGAAGAAATCGCGCCAACTGCGGCCTCGCAGCCAAAGCAAGCGGCGAAAGGACCATTCCCCGAAGAACCGGCGCCCAATGTGCTGGATGAGAAACCGGCGAAGAACACGCTGGAAGAATATTTCGTCCGTCATTTCCTGAATCGCTACGGCGCTGTGTCTCGCACGGTAGAGCAGGATACCCGCAAGGTGACCCACCACCTCATTGAAAATCTGCAAATGAGCCAGAAGGAAGCGGTGGACACGCTGACCCACATCATGGTGCAGGAGGCGCTCCAAAATGCGCAGCGCACCTATGTGATGATGCCGACGCCGGTGGTGCTTTCCATGGTGAACGATGCCTTCTCTGATGTGGCTCATGGAAATCGGTCCGACACGAAGACCATCCTGGCCTACGACGCCCTGAAGGCCATGCCTCGCATGGAGGAGAGTGCTTTCCGCGCGCTGGCTTTGCTTTTGATTTTCCACTATTCCAGAAATACGGACAACTACGATGCGGCCCACTTGAAGCAGTACGCCGCCAAGTATGTGA
>CAVKMC010000049.1:0-9920 GCA_963657285.1 Agathobacter sp. | reverse complement strand
GTGCTGTAAAGGCCGAAGGGCATCATCTTGATGTAGTCGAAATCATATGTCTCCGTCAGCTCCACTTCCGCTTCCGCCAAGGAAATGGGATCCTGATCAAATTCCGACAAATGCATCCACGCTGCCACCGGCACGCGGTCTACCTCTTTCCCGGCCAGCGCCGCTCTGACTCGTTCTTCTCTATTCATACTTCATTCCTCCTTATGGAAATGGGATTTAGTAGAACCATTATAACATAGTCGCGAAGGAGATTGGCTGATCGGTAGTCAATTAGTAGTCGGTGGCTGGTACGCGCTTACCTGCATCCCCATAGCTAGGAGCCTGGAGCTTGGAGCTTGGAGCTCGGTTAGTGGCAGTAAGCATGCTTAGCGGTAAAGGCGCGAGGCACTTTGCCCGCTTGTGCGAAACGTAATTAAATGCCAAGTGTCGCCAGCCGAGCTCCAAGCTCATAGCTCCTAGCTCCTAGCTATGACGAAGCAGGTAAATGCGTACTGACCACCGACTACCGACCACCGACCACTAAGCCCTAAATTTTCCCATCAAGGTCCCGATCCACCATGGCGCAGACGCAGGAGTCGGACCACACATTTTCCGCCGTTTCCACCATGTCGATGATGGTGTAGATCGGAAGGATGATGCCCATGAGGCCGATGGGAGCCCCGATGCCGCTCATGAGGGAGAGGGTGAGGAAATAGCAGCCCATGGGGACGCCGGCATTTCCTACCGCCGCCAGGACGGACACGAGAAGCCAGGTGATCATGGTGGCCATGGAGATTTCAAAGCCTGCATTCTGCATCACGAAGAGGGAGGTGATCAAAATGAAAGCAGCGCAGCCATTCATATTGATGGTGGTGCAAATAGGAAGGACGAAGCGGGACACCTTGGGATTCGCTTTGAGATTTTTCTCTGCCGAGGCCAGAGTCACCGGCAGGGTGCCCGCCGAGCTCTTGGTGAAAAGAGCCACCGCGATGGCGGGAGACATTTTCTTGAAGACATCCAAAGGATTGAGACCTCTGGCCAAAAGGAAAATCGGCAGCACGATGAAGAACTGGATGGCATTGCTCCCCATGATGACCAAGGTGTATTTTCCCAAAGCCCCTACGATGACACCGGCTTCGATCTGTGCCGAGAGCTGCGCCGCGAAGGCCAGGATGCCCACCGGAAGGACGGTGAGGAGCGCTTTGATCAAAGTGAAGAGAAGCTCTTGGAAGCCCTGGATGCCTTTGAGGAGTGTTTCTCTATTTTCTGTCCGCGGCATGAAGGCCAGGCCCAAGCCGAAGGACGCGGCGATGAGCATCACAGAAAGCACATTGCCCGACAGGAATGGCTGCAGCATATTATTTGGCACCACATTCAGGATGTGATCATAGTAGGTCACAGCGCCCAGCTTGTCCGGCACCGCTGCCGCACCGGCGCCTACGATGTCAGCGGGCAGATTTCCCGGCGCCACCCAGAGGTAGAGCGCAAGGCCGATGCCCGAGGCGAAGACCGTGGTGAGGAGCGTGTACACTACGGCGTGAGCAAAGATGCGGCCGGTCTCCTTCTTTCCTCCCAGGGCTGCCAGGGTGGTGATCACCGCCAGCGCGATGGTGGGCACGGCGATGAATTGGAAAAGCCTGGTGAAGACGGTGGCGATGAAATTGAAAAGCTCATTCAGCGGTTTGATGCCCAGCCAACCCAAAGCCGCGCCGACGACGAGCGCCAGGATCCAGAGAATAAACTGGTGCCCCTGCTTTTTATTTTTGTTTTCCTCTAGCACCTGCTGGGCCAGATTTTTTACATCCTCATTTTTAGACATAGTTTTCTCCTTTAAACACTAAGCGTCTTTAGCGACGCTGAACTTTGCTTTAAGGTAGTCGGTGGACAAAGCTGACTTACTTGCTTCGCCATAGCTAGGAGCTTGGAGCCTGGAGCTTGGAGCTCGGCTAGAGACAAGAATCACGATAAGCTTCCAAGTCACGAGGCCCCTCGCCTGTTCCCCTACAAAAACGTAATTGCATGCTAATAGTCTCCACCAGAGCTCCAAGCTCCTAGCTCCTAGCTCCTAGCTATGAAGAAGCAGGAAAATGCGTACCGACCACTAATCCATCCAACCAACATCGCACACCCATCATGCCCTCCTTGATGAAATATAAAAAGCCTTCCGTCCCACATGGGACGAAAGGCTCGTGATTCACACCCAATTTCGCCGCTGCGTCGCCGCATCGGCCTCACAGAGTTCATACAAACTCTTCTTCTGTAACGGGAATTCCCGGGCGGCTTACCTATTTCCTTCGTTCAGCCACCACGCTCCGAAACGCACTTCCGATACCTTCTTCTATCCGCTTCCACTGTCCGGACTCGCTAAGAGAAGGGCGAGCATCGTACTCTTTTCCTTCATCGCTTGATTAGCATTAATATAGCATTAAGCGAGGGGAAAGTCAATGAATAAAAAGGGATAAGGAACAGGGGGGTAAGGGATAAGGTCGCACCTACCTGCTTCGTCATAGCTAGGAGCTAGGAGCTGGGAGCTTGGCTCCTAGCTATGAGGAAGCAGGTACACGGGCTAGGGACATCAACCCTTAAAGTACTTCACCCCTGCTTCAAAGAGCGGCTGATAGAGATTTCCTGTGATGTTCTTGGCTACGTTCTGGCCCCGTCTTTCGGTGTGGCCCATCTTGCCAAGGACGCGGCCGTCGGGGCTGGTGATACCTTCCACTGCCCAGGAGGAGCCATTCGGATTGTAGCGGCTATCATAAGTCGGCTGGCCTTCCGGTGTGACGTACTGGGTCGCAATCTGGCCGTTCGCTGCCAGGGCTTTGATCTGCTCATCAGAAGCGATGAAGCGGCCTTCGCCGTGGCTGATAGCGATGGCGTGGAGGTCGCCCGGCTGGCACAGGGAGAGCCATGGAGACTTGGTGGAAACCACCTTCGTGGTGACAAAGCGGGAAATATGACGGCCCAGGGTATTGAAGGTCAAGGTGGGCGCATCATCGGTGAGCGGCTTGAATTCGCCGTATGGCACCAGGCCCAGCTTGATCAGCGCCTGAAAGCCGTTGCAGATGCCCATGGCGAGGCCGTCACGGGTGTGGAGCAGCTGCTCCATGGCTTCCATGAGCTTCTGATTTCTAAATACAGCGGCGATGAATTTACCACTGCCGTCCGGTTCGTCGCCGGCAGAGAAGCCGCCGGGGAACATGACGATCTGCGCATGGCGGATGCGTTCTGCCATTTCGTCCACCGAAGCCTTCAGCTCTTCAGCGTCTCTATTTCTAAAGATGAAAATGTCGGTGACCGCGCCGGCTCTTTCGAAGGCTCTCGCGCAGTCCACTTCGCAGTTGTTGCCCGGCATGGTGGGGATGAAGACCCGCGGGCGCGGCAGGTTCGTATGTACGTAGAACTGCGGCAGCGCTTTCACCTCCGGCAGGATCGGCGCTTCCTTGTCCAGATCCTTCGCGCGGCGCGGGAAGATCGGATTCAGAGTACCTTCATAAGAGGAGAGCAGGTCTTCTACGGAGATTTCCTCGCCATAGAGCTTCATCGCATCTCCGCCCACAGTGCCAAGGATCTTGGTATGCGGCTGCTTGGCAAATTCAGCGGCCAGCTCCGGCGTGGTTTCTACGATGATAGCGCCGTAGAAATTGCTGAAATATTTGAAGAGCGGCAGATTTTCGCCGAAGGTGACGCCCAACTTGTTGCCGAAGGCCATCTTCGCCAGGGTCACTGCCACGCCGCCATGCTCCACTGCCTTCATGGCAGCGATGTGGCCGGCCTGTACTTCTTTATAGAGGAAATCAGCGTGACCCTTGAATACATCCAGGAGCGGCATGCCGGCTTCGTCCTTCGGCTGTCCGAAGAGCACCAGCACGTCTCCTTCCTTCTTCAGTTCCTGACTTACCGCTTCCGATGCTTTGCCGGGAGCGATGGCGAAGGAAACCAGCGTCGGCGGCACGTGAATGTCATTGAAGGTACCGCTCATGGAGTCCTTGCCGCCGATAGCGCCAAGGCCCAGGGTTTCCTGCATGTGGAAAGCGCCCAGGAGCGCTGCAGCCGGCTTGCCCCAACTGGTCTTATCGGTCAGCTTTTCGAAATATTCTTGGAGAGTCAGGTACGCCTTTCTCCAGTCTGCGCCCATAGCCACCAGGCGAGCCACCGAGAGAAGCACCGCATAGACAGCGCCGTGGAAGGGGCTCCAGGATGCCAGCTCGGGGTCAAAGCCATGAGCCATGAAGCTGGTGCTATCGGTCTCGCCGCGGCGTACCGGGAATTTCGCAGCCATGCCGTCGGACGGAGTCTTCTGGTATTTGCCGCCGAATGGCATCAGCACCGTGCCGGCGCCGATGGTGGAGTCGAAGCGTTCCACCAGGCCCTGCTGGGAGCAGTTATTGAGATCCGCCATGGCGCTAAGCCAGGTGCCTTTGATATCCTTTACTTCTTCTTTATGGAAATAGCCGGCATCGTCAGGCTTTGCGATGTGGGCTTCCTTCACCTGCATGGCCCCATTGGTATCCAGGAAGGCTCTGGAAATATCGACGATCTTTTCGCCTCTCCACTTCATGACGAGACGCTTTGTATCCGTCACGTCAGCGATGATGGTAGCTTCCAGATTTTCCTCGGCTGCGAAACGGATGAACTGCTCTGCGTCCTCCGCTCTCACGACTACGGCCATACGTTCCTGGGATTCGGAAATCGCCAGCTCTGTGCCGTCGAGGCCTTCATATTTCTTCGGTACCTTATCCAGATTGATGTCCAGGCCTTCGGTCAATTCGCCTACGGCCACCGACACGCCGCCGGCGCCAAAGTCGTTGCACCGCTTGATGAGGCGAGTCACTTCGCCGCGGCGGAAGAAACACTGGATCTTTCTTTCAGTCAAAGGATTGCCCTTCTGCACCTCTGCGCCGCAGGTCTCGATGGATTCGGTATTGAGTTCCTTGGAAGAACCGGTAGCCCCACCCATGCCGTCACGGCCTGTGCGTCCGCCCACGAGGATGACCACATCCCCCGGTGTCGGGGAGAGACGAATAACGTGATCCTCAGGAGCCGCAGCAACGACGGCACCGATTTCCATGCGCTTTGCTACAAAGCCCGGGTGGTAGTATTCCTTCACTTCCCCGGTAGCCAGGCCGATCTGGTTACCGTAGGAGCTATAGCCCTTGGCAGCCTCGAGAACGATCTTCTTCTGCGGAAGCTTGCCCGGCAGCGTATCAGAGAGTGCGGCCCGCGGGTCGCCGGCACCGGTGACGCGCATAGCCTGGTATACATAGGAACGGCCCGAGAGCGGATCGCGAATGCAGCCGCCAAGGCAGGTCGCAGCGCCGCCGAATGGTTCGATTTCCGTCGGGTGGTTGTGGGTTTCATTTTTGAAAAGGAGCAGCCAATTTTCCGGCCCATCGATGGTGTCGATCTTTACCTTGATGGTGCAAGCATTCACTTCCTCCGAAGCGTCCAGATTTTCCAGCTTGCCCTCCTTGCGGAGCGCCTTCACAGCGGCGGTGGCCATATCCATCAGAGTCACCGGACGCTCCGTATCTGCGCCGTACAGATGAATGCGAGTCTCCTCGTATTCCTTCAGGGCTTTGGAAATCGGAGCTGCGAACTGCCCCTCCTCTACATCGATCGCAGAGAGCTTCGTAGAGAATGTGGTGTGACGGCAATGGTCAGACCAATAGGTATCGAGGACTCGGATTTCCGTCACCGTCGGGTCGCGCTTCTCTTCATCACGGAAATAATCGCGAATCATCGCCAGGTCTCCGTGGCTCATGGCCAGGCCCATAGAAGAAATCAGCGCATCAATGCCTGCATCGTCCAGATATCTCACGCCTTCGACCACCGGCACCGCCTTCGGGTCCTCGATAGGCAGATCCAAAGTCTCTGCGGCTTCCAGGCTCGCTTCTCTGGACTCTACCGGGTTCACCAGGAATTTCAAAATCTTTTCCCGATCTCCCTCTGCGAAATGGCCATCAAAGGTGTACACCAAAGCGCAGCGCACCCGCGCGCCATCCTTGCCTGTCACGATGGCCAGGCACTGCTCCGCGGAATCCGCTCTCTGGTCATACTGCCCCGGCAGGAATTCCACAGCCATCACCAAGTCGCCCTTGGGCAGCTCGGATGCCGTCTCATCCACCGGCGGCTCCGAGAAGACCGTCGCTACTGCCTTCTCATAATCCGCGTCCGACAATCCATCCACATCGTAGCGATGATAAATCCCGCATCCCTCGATGCGATCTCCCAACACCTCGCGAAGAGCAGCGGTCAAGCTCTCTTCCCCCTGACGGAAACCCGCCTTCTTTCTCACATACAAACGTCTGATATCAGACAAGTTCAACACTCCTTCCTTGTTCCCCGCCTTTCGGCTACAGTCAGAAATGAAAATAGCTACAATACGTTTTTATTCTATCATAAATGGCAATTTGCCAAAAGTTTCAGCTACACATTTTCCTGCAAAAGAAAATCTATGACGCCCATGAGATGAATCCCTTGGATATCATCCTCCATGCCCTTTCTTCTCACCAGAATATTTTTTTCATAATTGTCCTGCACCAAAAGAAGCGGCGCCACCTCTCTTTCTCGAGTGGCCTCGCTATCCATCTGCTCGGTCACCTGGTAGTAAATTCGTTTGCCCTGCTTGGACGCAATGAAATCGATTTCCTTATCCCCCGCCTTACCGATGGATACATCGTAGCCGCGACGAAGCAGCTCGAAGTAAATGATATTCTCCAGCAAATGACCGGTGTCCCCCCTTCGATAGCTCAGAAGGTAGCTTCGAAGCCCGGGGTCCACGATATAATATTTCCCCAAAGTCTTCAGCTCCTCCTTGCCGCGGATATCGAAACGCTTGGCCTCATAGAAGAGATACGCCTGGCAGATCGCCCCCACATAAGCCGACACCGTGCTCACCGCCGTGCGCCCCTGCTTCGAGCGATTTTCCAGCAGCCGATTGGAAACCAATGCATTGCCGATGGAGGTAAAGGAAATCGAATTTCCCACACTGTCCGCCATGAAAGCAATGATCTTTTTCAAAAGAAATGGATTTGCGATTTTCGTAAGGCCTTTGCGAAGGGGCCGCTCCAAAATATCTCGCATCACCACGGTGGAATAAATCCCATCCAGTATAGTCGCCACCTTATCCTGCTGGAAATGAGCGTCCACAAGCCCCGGCATGCCGCCGTAGACACTATAGAAATCAAAAATTTCCTCCAGGTCCAGAGCATTTCCTTTTTCATCTCGTGCCTGCCACTTCTCTTCGCCCAAAAGGGTGCGATGCTTCTCCAGATGAAATCCATAAAAATCTATGAACTCACGGAACGACAGCGGATACATATGGATTTCCACATACCGCCCGCTCAAATAAGTGGCATACTCCGAAGAGAGCATGTACGCGTTCGAACCGGTCACATAGATGTCACAGTCCAAATCCACGCGAAGGGAATTCAGCACCCGCTCCCATCCGTCCACCACCTGCGGCTCATCAAAGAAAAGATACATCCGCTTCCCGGGAATCGCGTGACTCTTCACATACTCATAGAACTGCATCATGTCCATGGTGCCAAAGGCCAAGGACTCGAAACGCATGTAAATGATCTGCGCCTCGTCCACGCCGCTCTCTAAAAGATGCCGTATCATGAGCTTCATGACACTGGACTTCCCGCATCGGCGAATGCCCGTCACGATTTTGATAAACTCCGTGTCCTGAAACTGTACAAGCTGCTCTAAGTACACCGCTCTTGGCTTCAGCCTTTCCTTTGAAATCCTTTGCAATACTTCGTTTTCCATACTATCACCTCTTTTCGATATTATGTCACAAAAACGGTTTAAAATAAAGTTTGTTCGATGAATCAAACAAACTTTATTTTAAACCGTTTTTATTTGATTGAAAAAATATTTTTCACTAACCGCTATCAATTTGGTAATCGGTAGTCGGGGCCCAGCCAGGGATAAGGGACAGGGGATAAGGGATAAGGACGTGCTGACCGGGGAGGCTACATGCATGCTGCCTCATACGCCAAACGCGTTTGCCTTATTTCAAAACCTGCGGCGCTTCCAATTTGATGCGGCGCACCACCACTCCACTCTCCACTCTTCACTCTCCACACTTTCTCCATCCAACCTCCACCGCAAGCGGTCCCCCTCCTTCCGGAGGAAGGAGGCCCCAAGCGGAAGACAAAAAAAACCCCGCAGCGTGAGAGGGGTCACACGCTGTGGGGCGTTTTTGTATATCACCGAGGCGCCGCCATTGGTTCAAGAATGGGGGGAAAGTATTCGGCGCCGCGGCCGATACTTACATAAAGGCTCAGCCTTCGTTTCCTGCTTCAGCGGCTGGGGCTTTAGCTGCCGGTGCGGCGTTGGAAGCCGATACCTTCTGGGAAGCGGCCATGGCCTGCAGCTCCGGCTTGAATTCCTCTACCAGGTCCTTTTCAGCCTGCGCGCCCTGAGAGAGGGCGTTGTAGATGATTTCAGCCATTTCGTAGCGGCTCATGGTGCGTTCGCCGTGGAATTCGCCGTCCGGGTAGCCTTCTACGATGCCATTGCCGGCCAGGCGGGATACAGCTTCGTAAGCCCAGTGGTTCTCCGGCACATCGGGGAAGTCCTGCGACAAATTGGGATTCAGTACAGAGAGGAGAGCATCCATACGAGCGGTGAGGATTTCTACCTGTGCCTTCAGTGCTTCATTTTCAGCGCGGGAGACTCTCTTGCCGCCGCCCTTGCCGAGGCGGATGGACACGCCGCCGCCATACATATTCTCACCGGTGCCCATGGTGGTGCTCAGATTGAAGGACACATCCTCGTTCGGCCGGTAGAATACGCCGAGAGCAGCTGCCGTCTCGCTGCCGTAGTTACCGATAGCGCCGGAGAGGCTCCACTTCGATTCGCCGTCGTAGTCCAAAGGCCGCAGGTTCGCCATAGCTGCTGCGTTGGCGCCGACCTTATCGATCTGGGTCTCCAGATCTCTCTTCACGCCATAGAGCTGGCGGCCATTCACTACATCGGTGCTATTCGCAGAGATTTCGCCATTCGCGATGCCGGTGATGGTGCGGCCATCCATATCCAGGCCGTTCTCATCGAGGACGATGCCCGTGCCGGCCACCTGGAACGAGCCGGAGGTGGTCTTGCCGCTGACTGCGAGATCCTTCGCGATGTCTACGGAATCCTGGAAGGTTGCCTTCTTGGAAACATGGAGAGTGCCATCGATGTCGGTATCCTTCAGAGAAGCCTTACCCTCCACCTGGAGATCCTTCTTCACCGTCAGATTGCCGCCGACCTCCGCGTCATTCTCTACCGTGAGAGAGCCGGTCTTCGTATTGCCGGCAATGGTAGCGTCGCCGCGTACACCCAAGTCCTTCAGCACATCTGCGAAGTCCATTGTGATCTTGCTGGTGGTGATCTCATTGCCCTTGATGACCGTATCCGCCTGCAGACCGTCAGTATCCCCATCGTCGATAGCCCTTGCGCCATCCGCTGCCGGGCCATTGCTGAAGGTGACACCATCTACTGTAGAAATCACAGTATTCACATTGTTGCCGTCGGTGATGCTATGCTCCGTCATGGTCGCATCCGAAGTCATACCATTCACATTTCCATCAGCATCCTGGATCACGCTAGCTGTCCCGGTAGATGTGATCTCTGTGGTATTTTCATTATCCTCTTCGTCTTTGACAGTAGAGGAAATCATACCGCTGGCTTCGTTCTTAATATCCTCAGCCTTGTTGTTGATCGTCTTAGAGGTGGTGTCTACACTATCCGCAGAGATCTCGATGGTGCTCTTGGCCTCCTCATTATCAATGCCCATGACGATGGTATTCATACGCTGCTTGATGGAAGTATTTCCTACGGTGTCGGTGATGCCCTCCGCATCCAGTACGCGGGTGTAATCACCTACCTGATCGGTAATGCTTGTGCCCGCCGTATTCTTGATGATGTCGGACGCTGCATTGACGAGATGC
>CAVKMC010000048.1:0-10035 GCA_963657285.1 Agathobacter sp. | reverse complement strand
CCCGCTGACTCCAGAAAAGCTCCAAGCTCCTAGCTCATGGCTCCTAGCTATGAGGAAGCAGCTAAACGCGCCCCGACTACCGACTACCGACCACCGACTACTTAATTCCCAACTTTCTTTTTCTCCCATTTCCGGCCGTTTCTTCCCCCAATCTCCCTCGGAGGGAGCGAACGGAAAATTAGAATAAATTTTCCCTATTCCCTTTTTAAGGATTTTGGTGTATTATAGTATCCAGCACAAGATATTGTGCTTATATTTTTGCACGATTTCAATATTTAGTATTTTGTTTTATCCGATAGAATCTAAGTTTTTTACGGTTGTTGCAGGGGAAGAGCGCGATAGATATGGAAATTAGAGAAGAAATCACGAATTCATGCGTGAAAATGAACGTTATAAAAAGAAATGGACAGGAAGTCCCCTTTGATATTTCCAAAATTGTGAATGCCATTCAGAAGGCCAATAAGGAAGTAGAGCCCATCCACCAGATGAGCCCGTACCAGATCCAGGCGGTGGCAGATACTATTTCCAGGAAGATGGCCTCCTACTCCCACGCCTGCAATGTGGAAGACATCCAGGACATGGTGGAGACGGGCATCATGGAAATGCGGGGCTACGAGGTGGCGCAGAAATATGTGCGCTATCGCTACAAGCGCGAGATTTCCAGAAAGAGCAACACCACCGACGACGGGATCCTCTCGCTCATCGATCTCAATAACGAAGAAGTGAAGCAGGAAAATTCCAATAAGAATCCTGTCATCAATTCCACCCAGCGTGACTACATGGCCGGCGAGGTGTCCAAGGACCTGACCCGCCGTCTGCTTCTCCCGGAGGAAATCGTGAAGGCCCACGAGCAGGGGATCATCCATTTCCATGACGCGGACTACTTCGCGCAGCGGGAGCACAACTGCGATCTCATCAACCTGGAGGACATGCTGCAGAATGGCACGGTCATCAGCCAGACCATGATCGAGAAGCCCCACTCCTTCTTCACTGCCTGCAACGTGACCACACAGATCGTGGCGCAGGTGGCGTCGAACCAGTACGGCGGTCAGTCCTTCACCTTGGCGCACCTGGCTCCCTTCGTGGACATCAGCCGCCAGAAGATCCGCAAGGAAGTCCTGAAGGAAAGAGAAGAAACCGGCGAGGTAATGGATGAAGCCATCATTTCCAAAATCGTAGAGCGCCGCCTCCACGAGGAAGTGAAGTCCGGCATCCAGACCATCCAGTACCAGCTCATCACTCTCATGACCTGTAACGGCCAGGCGCCCTTTGTCACCATGTTCATGTACTTGGACGAAGTGGAAGACGGACAGACCAGAAAAGATCTCGCCATGATCATCGAGGAGGTCCTCCGCCAGAGAATGCAGGGCGTGAAGAATGAAAAGGGCGTGTGGATCACCCCGGCCTTCCCGAAGCTCATCTACGTCCTGGACGAAGACAATATCCACGACGACTCCCCCTACTACGAGCTCACCAAGCTGGCTGCCGAATGTACCGCCAAGCGCATGGTGCCGGATTATATTTCCGCCAGAATCATGAAGGAGCTGAAGAATGGCGACGTGTATCCCTGCATGGGCTGCCGCAGCTTCCTCACCCCGGACACCGAGGGCCTTGAGGATGGGAAACACAAATACTACGGCCGCTTCAACCAGGGCGTAGTCACCATCAACCTGGTGGACGTGGCCTGCTCCTCCAATGGCGATATGGATGCGTTCTGGAAGATTTTGGAGGAACGCTTGGAGCTCTGTCACAAGGGCCTGCGCTGCCGCCACGAGAGACTTCTGGGCACCGTCTCCGACGTGGCTCCTATCCTTTGGCAATACGGTGCTTTGGCGCGCCTCAAAAAGGGCGAGACCATCGACAAGCTCCTTTTCAATAACTACAGCACCATTTCCTTGGGCTACGCAGGCCTCTATGAAATGTGCGTCCGCATGCTCGGCGTGTCTCACACCACCGAGGAGGGCCGGAAATTCTCCCTGGCTGTCATGCAGAAATTAAATGACAAGTGCGCCGAATGGCGAGCAGCCGAGCACATCTCCTACTCCGTCTACGGCACCCCCATGGAATCCACCACCTATAAATTTGCCAAATGCCTGCAGAAGCGCTTCGGCATCATCCCCGGCGTGACGGACAAGAACTACATCACCAACAGCTACCACGTCCACGTGGCGGAACCCATCGACGCCTTCCACAAGCTGAAATTCGAATCCGATTTCCAGAAGCTCTCCCCCGGCGGCGCGATCTCCTACATCGAAGTGCCGAACATGCAGACCAATATCCCGGCGGTCCTGACGGTCATGAAATATATTTATGAAAATATCATGTACGCCGAGCTGAATACCAAGAGCGACTACTGCATGGTCTGCGGCTACGATGGAGAAATCAAAATCGTCGAAGACGAGACCGGTAAGCTGGTGTGGGAATGCCCCCACTGCGGCAACCGTGACCAGCACAAGATGAGCGTAGCCCGGAGAACCTGCGGCTACATCGGCACCCAGTTCTGGAACCAGGGCCGCACCCAGGAAATCAAGGACCGCGTCCTCCACCTCTGATCCCCAGGCGGCGCAAGCCGCCTTTTTCTTTGCCAGACTTCGAATCATCGGATCGCGCGTACCTGCTTCCTCATAGCTTTAAGCCAGGAGCTGGGAGCTTGGAGCCCGGTTGGAGTCAGCAGGGATGCTTAGCTGTAGAGCCAGGAAGCAAGGCGCAACTCGCCTACTGCCGCCACTGCTAAGCATGCCCACTGACGCTAAAAGAGCTCCAATCTCCTAGCTATGGCGATGCAATCAAGCATGCCTCGCCCACTATCGCTACTGCCAAGTATGCCTACTGCCGCCAAACGAGCTCCAAGCTCCCAGCTCATAGCTCCTAGCTATGGCGATGCAGTCAAACGCGCCTTATCCCTTATCCCTTATCCCTAAAAATCATGAACTACGCCAACATCAAAGAATACGACATCGCCAATGGGCCGGGCATACGGCTCACCCTCTTCGTCTCCGGCTGCACCCATCATTGCAAGGGCTGCTTCAATCCGGAGACCTGGGACTTTTCCTATGGAAAGCCCTTCACCAAAGAATTAGAAGACCACATCCTTGCCGAAGTGGGCGCGGACTACTACGAAGGCCTCACCCTCCTAGGCGGCGAGCCCATGGAGCCGGTGAACCAGAAGGGCCTCCTCTCTCTTGTGACCCGCTTCAAGGAAATGTATCCCACGAAAACCATCTGGTGCTTCTCGGGCTACCTATTCGACCGGGACATCCTGGGCCACTTCGCCAAGGTCGTGCCGGAAACCATGGAGCTTTTAAAACGCATCGACGTCCTGGTGGACGGAGAATTTATCCTGGAGAAAAAGGACGTGACCCTCCTCTTCAAGGGCTCCTCCAACCAGCGCACCATCGACGTGCCCAAGAGCCTCGCCGCCGGAGAAATCATCCAGTGGGATCCCAGAGATACCAGCATGTCGCCGAACTCGAAGCTATGACGGAATGGATTTAAGGATAAGACGCGCTTACCTGCCTCGTCATAGCTTTGAGCTAGTAGCTGGGAGCTTGGAGCTCGTTTGGTGGCAGTAGGCATGATTGACGGTAGAGTCATAGGGCAGTTTTGTCATATGTCTCTGCCGCATAGCATGCCTACTGCCTCTATCAGAGCTCCAAGCTCCCAGCTCAAAGCTCCTAGCTATGACGAAGCAGATAAGCATGCCTTATCCATGAGTACGCCAAAAACGCCACCCCATCGGATGGCGTTTTTTTGATTTCCTATTAAGCGTTTTCCTTCTTTGCGAAGATGGTCTGGAAGCCTTCTACTGCGAGAACGATAGCGAGGACTACCAGGAGGGAGCCGATGCCGGCCTGGGCATAGGGACCCCAGTCTGCGCCGCCATTCATGATCATGCCCACCTGGTTCTTAATGGTGAGGCACAAAGAGCAGATGGTGACGATCATCATGAAGCACATAGGGAAAATGAACATCTTATTGTTCCTGCCTGCGTTACCGAGCCAAGCAGCCACAGCCAGAAGGCCGATGCCGGCGAGGAGCTGGTTCGCTGCGCCGAAGAGGCCCCAGATTTTCATGAAGCCATTCATGCCCAGGAGCACGCCCAGGATGACGGTGACGATGGTAGCGAAGTAAGGATTCACCATGAGCTTTTTGAAGCTGCCCTGTACATCCTTCGGGGTCTGGCCAGGTTCAAGCCAGAATTCCTGGAACATGAAGCGTGCGAGACGGGTCGCGGTGTCCAGAGAGGTGAGGCAGAACGCAGAGTAGGTCAGCACCAGGAGGGTGTACATGCTTGTTTCCATGTATTCCATGCCCGGGATGGCGCCGATCATGGCAGCGATGCCGCCGGCGAAGATGTCAGTGGCGCCATGGGTGTGTCCGGTTTCTCTAGCGTATGCGATAGCGCAAAGAGTGATGACAGCCAGCACACATTCCAGGAGCATGCCGCCGTAAGCGATGGGCTTGGCGTCCGCTTCCTTATCCAGCTGCTTGGACGTGGTGCCGGAGGATACGAGAGAATGGAAGCCGGAAATCGCACCGCATGCGACGGTGGTGAAAAGAATCGGGAAGAGGTACTGCACGCCGTTTCCATTGTCCACAGCGAAGCCTGCATAAGCGGGGAAGAGATCCGGTTTGATATCCGGATGCGCGCCTACGATGCCGACCACCGCAACGATGAGCATCGCATAGAGCAGGAAGGAGGACAGATAGTCACGAGGCTGCAGCAGAATCCATACAGGAGTGACAGACGCTACAGTGATGTAGAGACCGATGAGCCACATCCAAGTGGTGGTGGAGAAATAGAGCGGATGGAAATTCATGCCGATAGCCATGCAGAGCGCGATGGCAGACACGCCCAGAACCGAGGACACCACCATGGAGGTGTGACGGCGATAGACCGCAAAGCCGAAAACTATAGCGACGGCAATGAAGAGGAGGGAAACCATGGCAACCGATGCATTGGTGGCGCTCTTCGCTTCATTGACCACACCATTTTCATAGACCGCACCGAAGGTAGATGCTACGATCGCTGCGAAAGCAGCCACTACCAGGATCAGCGTGAGATAGGAGAAAATGATGAAGAGCTGCTTCGCTCTCTTGGACATGTTGGCGGAAATAATTTCGCCGATAGAGTGGCCCTTGTGACGAACGGAAGCAAAGAGAGCGCCGAAGTCATGGACGCCGCCAAAGAAGATGCCGCCCACCAGGACCCACAAGGTCACCGGCAGCCAGCCGAACATAGCCGCGCCGATCGGTCCGGTGATCGGGCCGGCGCCGGCGATAGAAGAAAAGTGATGGCCCATGAGAATCGGAGCCTTTGCAGGCACATAGTCGATGCCGTCATTCATGGTATGAGCCGGCGTCGGGATATCCCCCTCGCCTACGCCCCATTGCTTCACCAGCCAGCGGCCGTAGAAAACGTAACCGCAGAAGAGGATCACCACACAGATCCCCAGTAATACCAACGTATTCATTGATTATCCTCCCATTTTACGCTTCGCGCTGCATCATCTGCGCGAAAACTCTCCTCAGACCCTTCTCCATACATTTGCCGGCCTGATTGAAATAAAAATTCATATCCTTTAGCGTGAGAAGCCCCGCGTGATACTCCATCCATCCGTGGAAGGAAAAGCGGAAGCTCTTGTAGTACTTGCATTTCTCCAGCGCGCGGATCGCATCCTCATCGGCACTCTCAGCGATGAAGACCGGAGAAATATAGGTGTACATGTGCCCCGAGCCGATGTGGGCCATATCCATCCCTGCCTCGTAAGCGTAGTCACGGCAGGCCTCGAAGATTTCCTTCGTCAGATGCGGCACCGAGAAGACGAAAAGGAATTCCTCCTGGTGCGTGGACCATAGCTCATTGGAGTGAAATAAAAAATATCTTTCTGCCTTCTCGTAATATTCGCACACAGCAGAAAGAGAGGCGCCACCGGGCAAGATAGGAGCATATAGATCGGCAGCCTCCTGCAATCCCCTCGGCGCAGCCTCGATCCCCCCGTCAAAACGGGTGATCGTGTAGTACCTGCGATACCCTGATAACAGCCGCTCTACGGCTTCCTGTCTTGCCCCCATTGGCATCCCCTCTTTACTTTGAAAAATCACATTTCATCATCGAATC
This sequence comes from Agathobacter sp., assembly GCA_963657285.1. GTDB lineage: Bacteria > Bacillota > Negativicutes > Veillonellales > Dialisteraceae > Dialister. Next base: position 3,914 of record CAVKMC010000048.1, on the reverse strand, counting down.
ATACTGGAATTCGATTGCATTTGTATCATTATACATTGCAGCAAATGAATACACCTAATAGAAGATACTTATACCCCACCCTCTTTACATTTGTATAGCCTTTAGGCGAAAGATTGCATACTTTAGGATACGCTTTTGGGGGATAAGGGCGCTTTGGTGGCGGAGGTTGACGCATTTACCTACTTCGTCATAGCTTTGAGCTAGGAGCTTGGAGCTGGGAGCTTCTTTAGCGTCAGTAAGCATGCTTAGCGCAACGCCCAAGAACAGGAAATCGCGTCTCGCTTCCTGAATTCATCGCCAAGTATGCCTACTGACTCCAAAAGAGCTCCTAGCTCCTAGCTCCTAGCTCACAGCTCCTAGCTATGAAGAAGCAGCCAAACGCGCCCTATCCCTTGTCCCCTATCCCTTGTCCCTTGTCCCCTATCCCTTCTCCCCTCCCTGTGCTATAATGTATCCGACCACTATATATACTTTTCTCGATATAGCAAAAAGGAGAATCGCCATGATTACCGAAATTCATACCGCTGAAGAATTCAAAAAAGAAATCGCTGACCACAAGGGCCTTGCTCTCATCGACTTCTGGGCCGTGTGGTGCGGGCCCTGCCGCATGATGGCGCCGGTGCTCGAAGCCGCTGACCAGGTCTTAGGTGACACCATCCACTTCACCAAGGTCAATGTGGATGAGCTCGAGGACGTGGCAGCCGACTTCGACATCATGTCCATCCCCACCTTCGTGATCCTCCAGGACGGAGAAGAAATCGCCCGCCTGGTAGGCGCCATGTCCACGGAGGAATTCGTGAGCCAGCTGAAAAATCTGACGGCATAAGAAAAAAGCATCGCCCGGAGGCGGTGCTCTTTTTTAGTTAGGAGTTAGGAGTGAGGAGTGAGGAGTGAAGGTGCGCCGCACAATTCATAAAGCGGCGCGAGTTTTTGAGATAGTGAAAACGCATTTAACTGCTTCGACATAGCTAGGAGCTTTTAGCTTGGAGCTTGGAGCTTCTTTGGTGTCAGTAGGCATGCTATATGGAAGCGAAAGCGGGCCTCGCGTATCCGCTTTGTTACAGCCGGGAGAGAGGAGATCCATTCATGGCAACTACATTATGCAAGAGCAAGCAAATGTGTTTCCCTAGACTCCATTGTCATGCATGCCTACTGTCGCTAAAAAAGCTCCAAGCTCCAAGCTAAAGGCTCAAAGCTATGAGGAAGCAGGCAAGCGCGATGATTTTTCAAATTCGCGCCGCTTTCCAATTTGATGCGGCGCACCACCACTCCTCACTCCTAACTCCTAACTTTCAAAATGACCCCTAGTCAAAAATATTAAAATTCTATAAAAAAATCCGCTTAGTTATTTATGAAAATATAATGAAAAAAGGTCTTGCACATTTCTGCGAAGATGCTATAATACATACATAAGTTGACCGGTAGTCAACTTACAGAATTCCCTTGGCTGTTGTGCAAATTCCCCGTGTACAACCGGCCATACCATACCATTTTCTTCAAAGGAGGTGCGCTGTTTCTTTTTTCTCTAAATTTTTTCTTGATAAATAATTTACCCTCTCTCCTATAAAAAACCTCGGACGATTTTCCCCATCGTCCGAGGTTTTTCATTGCCCTTCGTGGTATAATAGAATTTATTTATTGGTAGTTCATAATACGGCTAGTGGTTTAGTAATTAGTGGTCAGTGATTAGTGATCAGTACGCTTTTAACTGCAGAGGCAATTATTCTAAGACCTCTTTTCTGAGGGGGATGCTGCTAATGCACAACCATCGACTGTCCTGATGGCCAACAACTTCGGCGAAAAAAGTTTATGCGGAGCGGCTCGCTTCCGCCAAATACGTACTGATCACTGACTACTGACTACCGACTACTAAACTTCCATTTCCAAAAAGGAGATACTTTATGATTATCACCATCGCACGGCAAAGCGGCAGCGGCGGATATACCGTGGGCAGCTTGCTATCGAAGCGCTACGGCCTTCCGATCCACGACCAGAACAGCCTGTCCCGCCTGGCCAAGGAGAAGGGCGTGTATGACAAGATGCCCGGCTTCTTCGACGAGAGCCCGGTGAATTCCATCGTCTACGCCCTGTCCTTGGATTTCAGAAATAAAAAATTCACCGAGCCCGAACGGGCTATGCTGGAGCACCTGCTGCCGGAGAAAGATTTCATTCTGGTGGGGCGCTGCGGAAATTATATTTTCAGAAATAGAAATGACGCAGTCACTCTCTTCGTCCATGGCGATCTGGACATCCGCGTCCGCTATAAGTCGGACATGCTCGGCATCGGCACAAAGAAGGCGAAGGACATCATCACGGCTGCCGACGAGAGCCGCATGGCTTACCACCGCTTCTACACCGGCGAGACCTGGGGCGACGCGGCGAATTACGACCTCTCCATCGACACCGGCCGCATAGGACACCAAGGCGCCGCGGAGATTGTGGAAGAATATATTAAGAAGCTGGGGATCTAGAAAAGGCTAGCACGATTGCCTGCTTCCTCATAGCTTTGAGCCTGGAGCTTGGAGCTTGGAGCTCTAATGGAGTCAGCAGGCATGCTTGACGTCGGATTCAAGAAGCGAGATGCGATTTCTACTCTTGCGCTTAGTGCTAAGCATGCTTACTGACGCTAAAGAAGCTCCTAGCTCCTAGCTCCTAGCTCCTAGCTATGAGAAAGCAGGTAAGCATGCTATCACTCCTCACTATAACAACAGAAAGGACTCTCATGAATTTTTTATTTCAATTTGGTATCATCTTGACCATTGCTTTTGCGGGCGAAATTTTGCACGCCCTTTTGCCGCTGCCGGTACCGGCTAGCATTTACGGCATCATCCTTCTTTTTGTGCTGCTTTACACTAAGGTGCTGAAGGTGTCTCACATCCGCGGCGCGTCTATGTTTCTCATCGAAATCATGCCGGTGCTTTTCATCCCGCCGGCTGCCGGTCTTATGGAGTCCTGGGGTCTGATTTCCTCGGCCCTGCTTGAGTACATCACCATCACTGTCCTCGCCCTTATCGCCGTCATGGTGGTGTCCGGTCATTTCACCCAGTTCGTCATCAAATGCCTGACGAAGAAGGAGGGCGCATGAACGAATTTCTTCACCAGTCGGCGTATCTCAGTGTCTTTGTGAGCCTCATCGCCTTTTACTTGGGCTCGAAGCTCTTTTTGAAATTCCATTTCCCCTTCTTCAATCCGCTCCTCTCTGCGGTGCTCATGGTGGTGTGCTTCCTGAAGGTGACGGGGATGGATTACAAGACCTACAACGAAGGGGCGCAGTATCTGAATTATCTCCTGACGCCCTCCACCATCTGCCTCGCCGTGCCGCTGTACGAGCAGATCAAGCTTTTGAAACAAAATTACAAAGCCATTTTCCTAGGCATCCTCTCCGGCGTCCTGACCGGCATGGCGGCGGTCTTCCTCCTGTGCGAGGCCTTCGGCTTTGATCACGCCTCCTATGTGACGCTCCTGCCGAAGTCCATCACCACCGCCATCGGCATGGGACTCTCGGAGGAATTGGGCGGCTACGTGTCCATCACCGTGGCAGCCATCATTGCTACCGGTATTTTAGGAAATATTATCGGTGAGTATGTGTGCCGCTACGCTCACATCACCGACCCCATCGCCAAGGGCATCGCCCTGGGCAGCGCCGCCCACGCCATGGGCACCGCGAAGGCTATGGAAATCGGCCCCATCGAAGGCGCCATGGCCTCCCTCTCCATCGTAGTGGCCGGCGTCTTCACCGTAGCCGGAGCGTCGTTCTTTGCTTTGTTATTGTGAAAGAACGATGGTGGGTTAGGATTTAGGATTTAGTAATCAGTGATCAGGGCTCACGTCCGATGATTAACGTTATCGATTTAGTAGTCAGTGGTCAGTGATCAGTAGTCAGTACGTGCTTGACCGCTTGCGCACACTTGCTG
>CAVKMC010000047.1:0-10125 GCA_963657285.1 Agathobacter sp. | reverse complement strand
GGGCCAGGTCATTCACCGTGCCGAAGGGGATAAATCCGAAGGTCGACTGGCTGCCCACCGGCGCCATGCCATTGATGACTTCATTGATGGTGCCGTCGCCGCCCATGCAAATCACATCGCGGCCTGCTTCCGCAGCGGCTTTGGCAAACTGCGTAGCGTCGCCGGCTTTTTCCGTGAGCTTGATGGTGATGTCATCGAAGCGCTTGGCCAAGGTGCTGTGCAGCAGCGGGATATACCGAGGCGCTCGCTCGCGCCCCGAGGTGGGATTCACAATGACAGTGCATTGCTTCTCTGATTTCATGTATTTCACTCTCCGAATGGAAAATAGTTTTTTGGTTAAATCTAAAACATTATACACTAAATGAGAATTTCAGAAAAGGTTTGGCTTTGGCGCTGAAAATTTAAAATAAAATCATCTTGCTATCACTAGCAAGATATGATAAAATACTTTGGTATGAAAAATGCAGACGGGAGGTGAAACCATTGCCACAGATTAAATCCAATATGAAAAGCATGAGACAGGACGCTGCTAAGAAAGCTGCCAACGCTGCTGTTAAATCCCAGATTCACGGCGCTATTAAGAAAGCTGTAGCTGCTGCTAACTCTGAAAATAAGGACGAAGCTTTTCGTGCTGCTGTAAGCATTATTGACTCTGCTGCCCAGAAGGGTGTCATTCACAAGAATGCTGCTGCTCGTAAAAAATCCCGTCTGAATGCAAACATCAATGCTGCTATTGCTGCTGAAAAAGCCGAAGAAGCTAAAGAAGCTGCTCTCGAAGCTAAAGAAGAAGCTAAAGAAGCATACAAAGAAAAGATGGAAGAAAAAGCGTAAGCTTCTACCACAAGATCCCATGGCGAATTCGCTATGGGGTTTTTTATTGCGCTGGGAAGTGCGCTTGACGCTACCGACTACTAGACTTTCCCATCGCCCCTCCTGTACAATAATACCAAAGGAGGGGCGCTTATGTTTGTCGGTGTAGATATGGTGAAGATCGCGCGGTGGGAGAAGATTTTGGAGAAGTATCCCAAGCGGATCGAGAAAATTTTTACAGAGGAAGAGATCGCCCACTGCGAGAGGAAGGGCAAGAAGCGGGCCGAGTCTTATGCGGCCCTTTGGGGTGCCCGCGAGGCGGCGGGGAAGGCTTTGGGCATCGGCATCTTCGGCTCGGCCTGGCAGGATGCGCATGTGACCTGGGGCGAGTACGGCGCGCCGGTGCTGCACCTGCAGGGGACCTTCGCGAAGCGAGCCGAGGCGCTGGGCATTGGCGAAATGGCGATTTCTATTTCTCATGAGGATGACCTCGCCATCACGGTGGTGGTCATGGGGAGGCAGAAATGATACTGACGAGTACAGAAGAATCAAGAGCCTTGGACAAGCGGGCCATGGAGGACTGGGGTTTCCCGGAAATGGTGCTTATGGAGAACGCCGGCGCCTCTGTGGTAGAGCTCACGGCAAGCCACGTGACTTGGGACGGCGCTTTCGTGGTCATTGTCTGCGGCACAGGAAATAATGGCGGTGACGGCTTCGTCATTGCTCGCCACGTGGCGGCGAAGGGCGCGAAGGTGATGGTGCTCCTCATGGGCGACGAGTCCCACATGAGCGAAGCAAGCAAGTGCTACCGCGCCATGGTAGAGAAAATGGAAATCCCGGTCATTGCCATCGAGAAGGCGGCGGATTGGATTTCTTACATTTACAAAGCGGATATCCTGGTGGATGCGCTCATAGGCACCGGCCTTTCTCGTGATGTGGAAGGCGAGAAGGCGGCCATGATCCGTCTCATGAATGAGGCGCCGGGGGCGGTGATTTCCGTGGACATTCCCAGCGGCCTTTCCTCTGACACCGGCGCGCCTATGGGCATCGCTGTGGAAGCGGACTATACCGTGGCGCTGGGGGCTATCAAGCGGGGCCATGTGCTCTATCCCGGGAAGGCATGCTGCGGGAAGCTTTTGTATTCGCCCATCGGCATCCCCGACAAAGCGCGGGAGGATTTCCCAGTGCAGCTTTTCGGAAAGGAAGAGGCGGCGGCTCTTCTTCCTCAAAGAAATATGATTTCTCACAAAGGGAAAAATGGCTTTCTCGCCATCCTCGCCGGCTCGGTGGGTATGGAAGGGGCAGCGCTCCTGGCCGGACAAGGCGCACTCTATGCCGGCGGCGGAAAGATTGCGGTCATCACGCCCAAAGCGGCAGCAGACAAATTGGCATTGAAGGTGCCGGAGCTCATGGTGTCTTATTTGCCCGCAAGGTACACCTTGGAGGATTTGATTCCTGAGGAATTCTGGTGTCACGATCCGCAGGAGGATGAATTGGCCTGCGAGACAAAGGATGAGCCAGAGTACCTAAGCGATGAGGGCATGGAGCCGCCGTGCTTTGAGCAAGCTATGATGTCTGCGCTCAAAGAAAAATGGGATGCCTATGATGTGCTCGCTATCGGTCCGGGGCTTGGTCGCAGGGAGAAGACTCAGGAATTTGTTTCCTCAGCGCTTAGCGAGTGGGAGAAGACTCTCATCGTCGACGCTGACGCGCTCTTTGCCATCAAGGAAAAGGAAATCGATCTGAAGTCCCTGCCGGGCGACTTGATCCTGACGCCTCATGTGGGAGAGTTCGCTCACCTCACCGGCCTTTCGCCAAAGGAAATCGAAGCCCATCGGATCGACGCGGCCATTTCCTTTGCCAAGGAAAATCAAGTGACCTTGGTGCTGAAGGGCGCGCCCACGGTGACCGCGCTGCCTGATGGTAGGGCTTATGTCAATACCACCGGCAACCCCGGCATGGCCACCGGCGGCATGGGCGACACCCTGACCGGCATCATCACTGCCCTCGTCGGCCAAGGTCTCCCGTCAGAGGAAGCGGCGCCTCTCGGTGTGTATCTCCACGGACTGGCAGCAGACCTCTTAGCTAAAGAAATCCCAGTAGGATACACCGCGAGCCAGGTGGCGGAGATGGTGCCGAGGGCGAGAGAAGCTTTAGTAATTAGTGGTCAGTGATCAGTGATTAGGTCGCGTCTGACTGCTTTCTTGCCCTCGATGCTTCCGCTATTGGTAGCAGTCGGTGATTAGCGGCACTATCACATAAATGAGGAAACAGTTAAGTATGCCCTGATCACTGACCACTGATCACTAATCACTGATTACTAAATCGTTACTGTTTACGATTACATAAAGGGGGACTTTATGACTCATTTCAAGAAACTATTTCAAGCCATCATCGCCCTGGTGCTGACACTCACTGTGGGCTTGGCTTTGGCCGGCTGCGGCGGGTCTTCAGCGGCTTCCTCAACGAAGTCCTCTTCGACTGCGAAGGCATCTAAAGGCTCGGAGCTTACGATCCGCATGCTGGACATTGGCCAGGGGGATTCCTTCCTCTTGGAGAAGGACGGCAAGTTCGTCCTGATTGATGCCGGCGACATCGAGCATCGGGATGCCATTGTGCAGCTGCTGCAGAAATACAAGGTGAAGACTCTCTCGAAGGTGGTCATCACCCATCCCCATGCGGACCACCTGGGCGGCATGAATGCGATTTTCAAAAATTTCAAAATCGAATCCATCTACGATGACGGCGTGGTGTCCGGCACGGCATCCTATAAGAATTACCTGAAGCAGATCCAGGCGAATAAAATCGCTTACAAAACCTTGAAGGCTGGTGACAGCGTGAATTTCTTTGACGGCGTCACCTACAAGGTGGTAGGCCCGGTGAAGGACATCAAGGACCAGAAGGGCAAGGAAGACTTGAACAACAACTCTATCGTAGGCCGCCTCACCTATGGCGATTTCTCCATGATGTTCACCGGCGATGCGGAGAAGGAGGAGGAGACCTCCATCCTGTCCCAGAAGGCGACTCTCAAGAGCAATGTGCTCAAGGTGGGGCACCACGGCAGCCGCACCTCCACGTCTCCTGATTTCCTGAAAGCCGTAGCGCCGAAGGATGCTTTTATTTCCTGCGGCCAGGGCAATGACTACGGCCACCCGCATAAGGTCACCGTGGACAAGCTGGAAAAGGCGAAGGTGAATATCTACCGCACCGACCGTGACGGCACCGTGACCCTCACCACCGACGGCAGCAGCTATAAGATTTCCAAAGAAAGGAAATAAGGATATGAAAGTAGAAGCTATCGTAGACCGCATCGAAGGCAAGAAGGCGGTCCTCATCACCGAAGAGGAAGAGGAAATCAAAATCCCCGCTTCCTGGTTTCCAAATATCCACGAAGGCATGGCTATCGATATCACCCTCACAGAAAATCCCGACCGGGAGGCGTCCTCGCTCGCGGAAGCCGAAGACCTCCTCGCGCAGATTAAGAGGATGAATCCGACTGCAGAGTGAGGGACAAAGGGGAGCTACTTACCTGCTTTGTCATAGCAAGGAGCTTGGAGCAAGGAGCTTGGAGCTTGGTTAGCGCCAGCAGGCATGCTATACAGTAGTGGCGCGAATGACTTCGCCCGCTTTCCTGCAACGTAGTTAAATGCTAAGTGACACTATCAGAGCTCCAAGCTCCAAGCTCATAGCTCCTAGCTATAGCGAAGCAGTCAAATGCGCCCCGACTACCGACCACCGACCACCGACTACTAAACCGATTACCGCTTTCATCGCAAATTTTTCCCTTTACTTTTTCCCTCTTTCCTTCTAATATAAGATGTAACACTTCGGTGTATCTTATATTAGGAGGATTTTTTTATGGCACAGACTAAGAGAGAACTTGTACAGGCAGCTCTTGATTGCAAACCGGTGGATCGCGTGCCGGTAGGTTTCTGGCATCATTTCCTGGCAGATCAGAGACACGCAGACGCACTGGCCGACCAGTCCGCCTGGGTGGACAACCTGGCAGGGCATGAGACATTTTATCAATCCTGGCATCCGGATTTCATGAAAATCATGACCGATGGATTTTTCCTCTATCCCCACGAACAGCTTCACGATCTGAAATCGATCCACGACGCCGTAGGTATCAAGCCCTTGGGGAGAGACTCCGCGTGGGTGCAGAAGCAGGTAGAGCTCTGCGGCATCCTTTGCGAACGCTACGGCAAGGAAGTGATGATGTTTTACAACCTTTTCGCGCCGACCCGCTGCATCGAATTCCAGCAGACCGGGAGCGATGCGAAGACTGTTATCACCGGCTTCATGAAGGAAGACCCGGAAGCGCTGAAGGAAGTCATGGCGGTTCTCTCCGAAGACATCGCTACCCTGGCGAAGGCAGTCATTACCGACGGCCATGCAGACGGCGTGTACCTCTCGGTGCAGAACATCCCGCATCCTGACATGACGGAAGAGAAATACAAGGAATTCATCACCCCATCGGAGGTGGCAGTCCTCGACGCTGCCAATAGCGTATCGGACTACAACCTCCTTCACATCTGCGGCTACATGGGCTGCCACAATGACCTCACCTGGTACAAGGACTATCCGGCCAAGGCCATCAACTGGGCCGTAGCCTTCGAAGGCGTCCCCATGGAAGTGGGCGAAGAAATCTTCGGCCATCGCTGCGTCATCGGCGGCTTTGACAACAACCCGGACGGCGTGCTCTATAGCGGCACGAAGGAAGCCGTGGAAGCGGAGACAGGAAATATTCTCTCCAAAGCAGGCACCACCGGCGTCATCCTCGGCGCTGACTGCACCGTGCCGAAGGATATTTCCCCGGAACGTTTCAACTGGGTCAGAGACGCGGCAGCTGCTTATAAGAAATAAATAGTGGTATAGCAAAGGAGCTGCGAGAGTAGAGTGTTTCTCGTAGCTCCTTTTTAGTTAGGAGTTAGGAGTGAGGAGTGGAGGTGCGGCGCACAAATTAAGAAGCGCCGCGAGTTTGGGATATCCTTTGTGTACATGCTTTCCCACATTCGTAATACGGTAAACAGTTCACGGTAGTGGAAAAGCAGCCAAACGCGTTTGTCTATTTCAAAATTTGCGCCGCTTTCCCATTTGATGCGGCGCACCGTCACTCCTCACTCCTAGCTCCTCACTTTAAACGATTGGAGGACACAATTTTGGACTATACGAAGCTTTACATCAATGGAGAATGGATCCCCGGCGCATCGGGTGAGATGATCGACGTAGAAAATCCGGCGACCCAGGAAATTTTCGCGAAGGTCCCCGCCGGCAATGCGGAGGATGTGGACAAGGCGGCGAAGGCTGCCTATGCGGCATTTCCCTCTTGGGCGGCTACGCCACTTACAGAGCGCATTGAGCTCATGAAAAAATTCCTGGAAATTTTCAAATCCCAGGAGGATGCTTTGATCGACATCACCATCAAAGAATTGGGCTCGCCCTACAGCTTCACCAAAGCATCCCAGGTGGACTACCAGTATGTACGCACCCAGTCCTACATCGAGCTGGCGCCCCAGGTGCCCATGGTGGAAAAGATGGCCTTATCCACTACCTACAGAGAACCGGTGGGCGTCATCGGTTGCATCACGCCGTGGAATTATCCTTTGGGGCAGGTGATTCAGAAAATCATCCCGGCCATGCTCATGGGAAATACAGTAATCCTAAAGCCCAGCCAGCACACGCCGCTCTCCTCCTATTTCCTGGCCGATGCCTTTGAGGAAGCCGGTTTCCCGAAGGGCGTCTTCAATTTGGTCACCGGCCGCGGCGGCGAAGTGGGCGATGCCCTCTCGTCCCACCCGCTAGTCTCCATGATTTCCTTCACCGGCTCCACCTCCGGCGGCGTCACCGTAGGCAAGCGCGCTCTCGAAAGCGTGAAGCACATCAGCCTGGAGCTGGGCGGCAAGTCTCCCTATGTGATTTTGAAATCTGAGACTCATGATTATACCGTGCCCATCCATCTTTGCTTCAATAGCATTTTCCTGAACTCCGGGCAGACCTGCACTGCCTTCTCCCGCCTCCTCATCCCGGCAGAGGAAAAGGAAACCATCGAGAAGCAGCTGGTGGAAATCGCCAAGGAATACACCGTCGGCGCCCCCACGGATCACAATGTGAAGCTGGGGCCCGTGTCCTCGAAGCAGCAATTCTCCAAAATTTCTGAATACATAGAGAAGGGTATCGCCGAAGGCGCCCGCCTCCTCGTGGGCGGCCTGCCGGAGAGCGGACATGGCTACTACATCGCGCCCACCATTTTCACCGACGTCACCAACGACATGGACATCGCCCAGAATGAAATCTTCGGACCGGTCCTCTCCGTCATCACCTATAGCGACGTGGAGGAAGCCGTGGCCATTGCCAATGACACGCGCTATGGTTTGAACGCCGGCGTCTATGGAGAGAAGGAAGAAGCCATCGCTGTGGCCCATCGCATAAAGGCCGGGAACGTCTACATCAATAGCAGCCCCCGAGACACCGCAGCCCCCTTCGGCGGCTATAAGGAAAGCGGCCTCGGCCGCGAAGGCGGCATCTACGGCATGCTCGAATTCACTCAGCAGAAAGCGCTCTTCGATAGTGGAGAGTGATGCAGCTCAAGCCCTCTTCTTTGAAGAGGGTGCCCGCAGGGCGGGTGATGCGTAAAAGCAATCAGTGATCAGTGATCAGGCTTGCTGACCGTAAGAGAAATAAAAATCCCCGTTCCTTTTTTGAGGAGCGGGAATTTTTGTGAGAGAATGAGATATTGAGATGGTGAGATAATGAGACTGTGCATCTCTTGATTTTGATTTCTATTTCCCAAAAATGAAAAATTTTCAATTTTGGGAAGTAGGATAAAGAAATGATAAAGGCAATGATGCAGTCTTTACACGAGATAAAAAACTTTGGACGCTGTGGCTTTTTTTATTCAGCATATACCTCCTTCACATAATTGAAGGCCGCCCAGGCTTTGGGCCAACCGGCGTAGAAGCCGAGCTGTGTCACGATTTCCACCATTTCCTCTTTGGTGACGCCGTGATTTCTGGCAGTAGTGATGTGATATTTCAGAGAGCTGTCGGTGATGCCGCTGGCAATCAGGGCGGACACGGTGACGATGCTGCGATCGTGAAGGGAGAGGACATCATTCTTCGACCATACTTCACCGAAAAGGATGTCATCATTATAGCGAGCAAAGTCCGGCGCCAATTCGCCGAGCCGATCGCGTCCGGCTGTCTGCACCACCTGTACCGCCGCTGCAGCGTCGGCCGCCGGCGGCGCTGCAAGGGAAAGGGAGAGGAGCGCAGCCATAGAAAGGGCGCTCAAGGTAAAAATTTTTGTGAATCGTTTCATAGAAAAGACCTCCTTACTAATGATAAATTCTTGGACAGATTCATCATAGCAAGGGAGGTTTCTTATGTGAAATATTTATTTTGAAGAGAAATGAATGCTTATAAAGCATTATATAAAAAGAGAAATAAAAAAAGAACCTTTCGCAAGGTTCTTTTTTTGTGGCGGAGCGAGGGAGATTCGAACTCCCGCACGGGGGAAACCCGTCTAACGATTTAGCAAACCGTCCTCTTCAGCCACTTGAGTATCGCTCCACATAGCTGACTTTTGATATGATACTACAGGGGAGGGGATTTGTCAAGGAAAATGATTTTTAGTAGTCGGTAGTCAGGGATGCGCCCCGACTACCGACCACCGACCACCGACTACTAAAAGACTAATTTCTTGATTTCTTACCCTTCATGTGATATGCTGATTTCATACAATTCCATACCAATTCGATGGAGAATTTTCATTTCTATGCAAGGGATGAAGGTATCGGGAGAGTGTCGTAAAAGGCCGCCGAAGGGGCAAAACTCTCAGGCAAAAGGACCGATATAAAGACCATCCTCTGGAGAGTTCTTGAGTGAACACCGAAGAAGCAGGCTTATGCCTATCTTTCAGGTCAAAGGGACAGAGGCGCACTGTGTATTTACAGTGCGCCTTTTTTGTTTGCATTTATAAGAGGCGCATGTGATGAAGGAGGAGAAAATGGATAAAAAAACACCACTCTATGACAAGCATGTAGCGCTGAAGGGGAAAATGGTTTCCTTCGGTGGCTATCTGATGCCGGTGCAGTATGATAAGGGCATCCTGGCAGAGCACATGGCTGTCCGCACGGAGGCCGGGATTTTCGACGTATCCCATATGGGCGAGGTTATTTTCGAAGGCAAGGGGGCACTGAAGAGTCTGAATCATCTGCTTTCCAATGATTTCACCAATCTGGCCATCGGCCGCGTGCGTTACAGCACCATGCTGAATGAAAATGGCGGCGTCATCGATGACCTCATCGTGTACCACTTGGGCGAGGATCGCTACATGGTGGTGGTGAATGCAGCCACCCACGACAAGGATGTGGCGCACATGAAGGCGAATCTGCTGGAGGATACCACCTTCACCGACATTTCTGAAGAAACCGGCTTGGTCTCCCTACAGGGTCCGAAGAGCAAAGAAATCCTGGAGCCACTGGTGGAGAGCGGAGAGCTGCCGACCAAATATTATTCTGAAACCGAGCATGTATTCATCGGCGGCGTAGAATGTCTCGTATCCCGCACCGGCTACACCGGCGAATTCGGCTATGAAATTTTCTGCGCTTCTGACAAGGTGGGCATCATCTGGGATCTGCTCCTTGAAAAAGGCGAAGGCATCGTTCTTCCCTGCGGCTTGGGCGCCAGAGATACGCTGCGCCTGGAGGCTGCTATGCCGCTCTATGGCCATGAAATGAATGACTCTGTGAGCCCGCTGGAAACGGGCCTGGACTTTGGCGTCAAGGTAGGCAAGGAAGAATTCATCGGCCGTGATGCGCTCCTGGCGAACCCTCCGAAGAGAGAACGCATCGGTCTCAAGGTCACCGGCCGTGGCATCGTGAGAGAAGAGCAGGAAGTCACCCTGAATGGTGAAAAGATCGGCGAAACTACCTCCGGCACCTTCTGCCCCTTCCTCAAAGGCGCTTATGCCATGGCGCTCATCGGAAAAGGCGCTGCCAAAGTGGGCGACACCGTAGAGGTCAATGTGAGAGGCAGAAAGATCGCCTGCGAAGTGGTACCGCTGCCGTTTTATAAGAGATGATTTTTGATGGTGGTCCTTTCCGCTTCTGCTTTTTAGTGAGGAGTGAGAAGGGAGGAGTGAGGAGTGTAGGTGCGGCGCACAAATTAAGAAGCGCCGCAAATTTTGAGAGAAGGCGCGCGTCCCTGCTTCCCTACATCAACGGATAACGGAGATGGGGAAGCAGCCAAATGCGTTTACCTATTTCAAAACTCGCGCCGCTTTATGAATTGTGCGGCGCACCACCACTCCTCA
>CAVKMC010000046.1:0-10203 GCA_963657285.1 Agathobacter sp. | reverse complement strand
TGCCCTACGGCATCGGCTTCCGCGTGGCGTCCCAGATGGGCCGCTACCTGGAGAACATCCCCGAGGGCTGCGGGATTTCTCGCGGCGAGGGGCTGGACGCTCAGCTGGTGCAGCGGGTGCTGACGAAGCTGCGCGGCTCGGCGGAGCAGATCGCTGCGCTGCTCTCGCAAAATGAAAAAGGAAATCTGGAGGGGAGCCTGCCATCCATCCTGGGGCGATACAAAAATCTCTCGGAATTCATGGAGTCCACCAAGGTCTTGAAGCGCAAAGCAGGGGAGCTGAAACTCTATGGCTACACCCTCTAAGCGGCCTTTCACCGTGGCGCTCGGGAAGCGAGAGGGCCAGACGGAGCTTTTCTCCGATTTCTCCTCCCAACCCGAAGGGCTCCTGGACCGAGAGCCGGCCATGACCATCACGGAAAACCAGGACGTGTATCTTCACTTCGAAGCGCCGGCGGACTTCCGCTTCACCATGGACGGCCTGGACATCGTCACCATCCCCGGCGAGGAGCGCATCGAAGAACAAACCTACATCCGCCCGAGTCGCGGGCGGGACGTCTTGCTCTTTCGCGGCGAGGATTTCCCTCTGGTGCCGGGCTACTACGTCCTCACCGTCACCGGCCGCGGCCGCTCGTGGTACGGTCTCTTGGAAATCGTCCCCAAGTACCTGGGCAAGCAAAGCTGGCAGGACATGGGGGAGGAATTGGTGGAGGAAATCAAAAATCTCTCCTTCGACTTCATGCGAAAGAGCATCCATATTTCCAAATCCGCCGAAGGAGGCCTGGCTCTCGCCACGGACATGCTGCTTCGCTTCTACACCATCAGCGATCGCTACCAGATGGTGGTCCATGTGCTCGGCGAGCTGTCCCACACCGCGAACCGCCGGCTGGTCTTGAAGCAAAAAAAGATTTCCGCCACCGGCGTCGCGCCGGCGGGCTCTCACATCCCGCAGCAATATTTGCGGCCACGAAATACGGCGGCCCAGCTGGTGACCTACACCGATATGTCCTACGACGTGGTGGAGAATCGTTTCGCCAAAGCCATCCTCTCGCGGCTCGACCGCAGCCTTTCCCGCTTCATCCACGAAATCGACGGCCACATGGAAAAGCTGGAGAAGCGCCGGCAGGAGCTTTTGCCGTATAAGCAGAACCAAGAATACCGCCGCGCCGAGTCGTCGCTTGCGAAATTCGAAGACTACAAGGCCCGGGCCCAGCGCATCAAGAGCGGCATCCACCAGGTCACCCAGGCCGCGTGGTTCGAGGAAACGAAAAACGAAATGCCCGCCCGCGTGCCGCTGACAGTGCTTTGCGACGCGCGGTATTCGCTCCTCTATGATTTGCATAAAAATTTGGAAAACCCGGCGGAGAGCTTCTCCGTTTCCGATTTCTACCAATTCCAATGGAAGCGCACCGATAAGCTCTATGAGCTTTGGGGCTTCCTCCAATTCGTGAAAGCCCTCTCGGCTCTCGGCTGGGAAGTGGAGGAAGGCGTCTCCGTGGTGAAGGAGGACGGCCGCTATCGCCTCTCGTCCTTAGAGAGCGGCACGGTGATCCTCATGAAGAAGGGGGACGAGGAAATCCACCTCACCTACGACGCCATCATCCCCGCCGCGTCGGCGGACACCGACCGAGAGAAAAATCCTCTCTATACAAACAACGCTCATCGCCAGCCGGACCTCCGCATGGACTCCTATCGCGCCGGCCTCTACCTGGGGTCTCTCGTGGTGGACTTCAAGTACCGAGACATTCTCTACCTCTGGCAGGAGGAAAACCGCGGCGAAGGCCTGCGCCGCCAGTTCAACGCCTACCGGGATATGAATACGAAATTTTATAGAAATATGACCGAAGCCGAGTCCCTCCGTGACAGCCGCCCGGTCAAAGAAGTCTGGGCCATCTTCCCCAGAGAAGTCCCCGGCGGCGCGGATGCGGACTACAGCTTGAAATTCATTCCCCTCTCCCCCGGCGGCGACAGCGCCAAGCGGCTGGGCGCGCGAATCGGGGAATACCTCGCGGGGCTCTGAGGTTTTAGTGATTAGTAATTAGTGATCAGTACGCGCTTGACTGCTGAGTCAGATGCGACAAGCCCTCTTCGCTGAAGAGGGTGGCCGTAGGGCGGGTGATGGTCAGTTCAGTGAGGAGTGAGGAGTGAGGAGTGGTGGTGCGGCGCACAAATTAAGAAGCGCCGCAAGTTTGAAAGGTCATCACAGGCATTCGATTCTTCACTGCTATCGAATTAAGAAATTATGCTAAGAGTAACACTTCTAAAATAACGTTCGCGATTTCGTGTTTATCTATTTTCAAAATTTGCGCCGCTTTCCAATTTGATGCGGCGCACCACCACTCCTCACTCCTAACTCCTAACTCCTCACTTCGAGGAATCGCGCCCCGACTACCGACTACCGACTACTATTTCAAAAAAACGAAAGGAGCCACTGCCATGACCACACGCATCGCCTTGGATCTTGTCCTTCTGGGAAATCTATTCTTCCTCATGTCCATCCCTTACACCCACAAAGGGCCTCACGTGATGGCGGGGATGCTTTTCTTTTTGCTTTTGGTGATTCACCACGTGGTGAATATCCGCTGGGCGAGAAGTCTTTCCAGCGGGCGGTGGAACCGGAAGCGGATGCTGGAGACCTGTACCAATGGGGCTCTTGCTGTGGTGATCGTACTGCTTTTTTATAGCAGCCTTTTCATCATGGCCAAGCACGGCCACTGGCCCATCACGCTCCCCGGCACCCGCCAGCTGGCGGCGCAGATCCATATGCTCTGCGCCTACTGGGGCTTCCTCCTCATGAGCTTCCACCTGGGACTTCACGGGCAGATGCTGATTTCCCTTTTCAAGAAATACATCAGTTCCGCGCCCAAAGCGCGAATGATTGCGAGTGGCCTCCTCTGGGCCCTTGCGGTTTGCGGCGTCTACGCTTTTATTTCCCTTCACTGGATCGACTACCTCTTCCTCCTCACGCACTTTATGGAGTGGGACCAGGACATGAGCGGCGTTGTCTTCGTCTTTGGACACGCGGGAATCATGGCGCTGGCGGGGAAGATTGCCTGGGCGGTTAAAGGCTGAGGTGCATACCGGTATCGCCATAGCTTTGAGCGACGCGCGTTTGACTGCTTCGACATAGCTTTGAGCGTGGAGCGTGGAGCTTGGAGCCTCTTTAGCGTCAGTAAGCATGCTTAGCGGCGAAGTCTTGGGTTAATAGGCAAAAAGCGCATCGCTCCGTGACTCCGCCGCCGAGTATGCCTACTGACGCCAATAAAGCTCCAAGCTCCAAGCTCATAGCTCCTAGCTATAGCGAAGCAGGTATGCGAGAATCATTAATGAAAGGAGCAGGATACAAACATGAAACGAAAAATTTTAGCGCTATGGCTGCTCTTTTTTGCATACCTTCTCACCGGCTGCGGCAGTGAGAAGCCGGCGGAGAAGAAGGTGGAGCGGAATTTTTTTGCCATGGACACCTACATGACCTTCAAGGCCTATGACAAGGGCAGCGAGGCGGCTCTTGCGCAGGCGGAGGCGCGGGTGAAGGAGATCGAGGATGCGCTCTCTGTGACGAAGGAGGGGAGCGACGTGTACCACGCGAACCACGATGGCAGCATCGTGCCCATCGGGAAGGACGCGGGGACCGTGATTTCCTACGGTCTCGCGCTGGGTGATGAAATGGGCGGCGCCTTCGATATTACTCTTTACCCCCTGAGCCGGGCCTGGGGCTTCACCACCGGCGAATACAACATCCCCACGGAAGAGGAGCTGCAGGACCTTTTGGCCGACACGGGCTATGAGAAGATGTGGCTCGCTGACGGCAACATTTACAAGCCCGAGGACATGGAAATCGACCTGGGGGCTCTGGGCAAGGGCTACGCCGGCCGCGAGGCGAAGAAAATTTTGAAGGACGCCGGCGTCACGTCCGCCATCCTGTCTCTCGGTGGAAATATTGAAACCATCGGCGGAAAGCCCGACGGCTCGCCATGGCGCTTGGGCATCAAGAATCCCTTCGGCGATGGAAACGCAGCGGTGATCTCCGTGACCGACAAGGCTGTGGTGGCTTCGGGGACCTACGAACGATATTTCCAGGACGAAAACGGAAAGAAATATCATCACATCATGAATCCCAAGACCGGCTATCCCGTGGAAAATGGTCTCGTTTCTCTGACTGTGGTGACCGATGACGGTCTGGTGGCCGACGGCCTCTCCACAGCCCTCTTCGTGGTGGGCAAGGACCGGGCGAAGGCGTATTGGGAAAAGCATCGAGACATCGAGCTCCTCCTCATCGACGAGGCGGGAGACATTTACGTCACCGAGGGCCTGGCCAATGTCACTGATATAGAAGGCGATGGCCCCTGTCGCATCAAAGAGGTGTGGGGATGAGGAAATCCTATTTCCTCATCCCCCTCCTGCTCCTCGCCGGATTCATCGCGTACCAGCAAGCGCAAGGCGGCGAGGTGGATGCCGTCACCATCACCGTGGACGGGAAGGAGCTCTACCATTTTTCGGCGGGCGAGCTGAAAAAGGAAAGAGATATAGAAATACAAACGGAAGGCGGTTATAATGTGGTGCATATAGGAAGAGAAGTCTATATGAAATCCGCCGACTGCCCCGACCGCCTCTGCGTGAAGCAGGGAAGGCTCACGAAAGAGGGAAGGCCGATTGTGTGTTTGCCGCATAAGTTGGTGGTGGAGAGCAAGGGGTAAGGCGCGTACCTGCCTCGTCATAGCTAGGAGCCTTTAGCTTGGAGCTTGGAGCTCGGTTGGAGTCCAGCAAGCATACTTGGTCGTGGAGACTTGAGGTATCCGCGTACCTGCTCCCTCATAGCTTTGAGCCTGGAGCTGGGAGCTTGGAGCCGCTTTAGCGTTAGTAAGCATGCTTAGCGGCGAAGTCTTGAAACAAGCGTTAAATGCGCATGCTCCCCAGACTCCACCGCCGACCATGCCTACTGTCGCTAACGAAGCTCCAAGCTCACAGCTCCAAGCTATGGCGAAGCAGATACACGCGCATGTTTCTAGACGCTACCGTTCAGTATACTTACTGACGCTAGCCAAGCTCCAAGCTCCAGGCTCCAAGCTCCTCGCTATGACGAGGCAGGTAAGCACGTCCTTATCCCTTATCCCTTGTCCCTTATCCCTCGCACGCTATCTATTGCCACAAAAAGGAAGGAGACCAATTATGCCGACCCACAAGCTCACCACCCTCTCCCTCCTTCTGGCTCTCTCGCTTGCCCTCTTTACCCTCGAGGCGGCGCTGCCGGTGGTGCCGATTCCCGGTGTGAAGCTGGGGCTCTCGCAGGTGGTGACGGTCTATGTGCTTTATCGCTATGGGAGCGCGGAGGCGGCGGCGCTGCTTCTGGCGCGGATCATTCTATCGGCTATTTTTGCAGGCCAAGCAGCAGCGATATTATTTTCCCTTTCCGGCGGCGCGCTATCGCTCCTGGCCATGACACTGGCTAAGCGCCGGGGCGCCTCGGTCATCACCGCGAGCCTTGCGGGCGCTGTTTCCCACAACGCCGGCCAGCTCCTCGCCGCGGCATGCGTCACCGGCACCTGGTCAGTCCTCGCCTATGGTCCCGTCCTATTTCTGGCGGCCGTCTTTGCGGGGGCGGCGGTAGGAGGCGTTGGACGGGAGATGCTCCGCCATCTAACCCCCTTCCTCTGGAAGGGGGAGGGCCCGAAGGGCGGGGGTTGGCTTTGAAAGAGGTCAGGTGCGCGTTTGACTGCTTCGTCATAGCTAATGAGCTGGGAGCTTGGAGCTTCATTGGCGTCAGTGTGCATGCTCGGCGTTGGAGACATGGTGCATCCGCGTACCGGTATCGCCATAGCTTTGAGCTGTGAGCTAGGAGCTAGGAGCCCGGCTAGTGTCCAGTAGGCATGCTCGGCGGTGAAGTCTTGGGCCAATAGGTAGACGCGCATCGCTCCCAGGCTCCACCGCCGAGCATGCCTACTGTCGCCAATAAAGCTCCAAGCTCCAAGCTCCAAGCTCATAGCTCCAAGCTATGACGAAGCAGGTAGGTGCGAAAAGAAAGGATATAACTCCATGAATATATACGGAAAAGCCAAGGACTCCCTCGCATCGGTGATGGCCGATGTGGCTCGGGGGATCGCGGCGTATAATGAAATAGAAAAAGAAAAAACCGGAGAGGCGCTGTATGAGCATCTCTCCTATCGATTGAAGGCAGAGGAAAGCATGGAGGAGAAGCTCGCGCGCAAGGGCCTCCCCCTCACCGCTGAGTCCGCCTGCTTTGGCGTGCAGGATGCCATTGGCTTTCGCATGGTGTGCCGCTTCGTGGATGATATTTATGAAAATGTAGAGCGCCTCAAGGCTCTCCCCGGCGTCACGGTGTGGAAGGAGAAGGACTACATCCGCCACGTGAAGCCCAACGGCTACCGGAGCTATCACATGATCCTCGACATCGAGGCGCCTTATGAGGACGCCAGAGGAAATAGGCCCGGCCATTTCTTTATCGAGGTGCAGCTTCGCACCATCGCCATGGACTCCTGGGCCGCCTTGGAGCACGAGATGAAATACAAGCACCAGGTGGAAAACGCTGACCTCATCAGCCGAGAGCTGAAGCGCTGCGCCGACGAGCTGGCGTCCTGTGATTTGTCGATGCAGACGATACGGAATTTGATACGGAAGAAATAATAGGTTCAGGGTTCAAGTATTTGGGTTCAAGGGGAGGTGCGGCGCACAAACAAAAGCGCCGCAAGTTTGAAAAAAGTTGATTCACATTTTCTATATTTCAAAAATAACGCCGCTATATGAATTGATGCGGCGTACCTTCCCTTGAACCCTGAACCTTGAACCTTGAACCTTCATTCAAAGGAGAACCACATGAGAATACTACTAGCAGAAGACGAGAAGGCCCTGTCCGATGCCGAGGTGATGGTGCTTCGTCACTTTGGCTACGAGGTGGACGCGGCGTATGATGGCGCGGCGGCCTTAGAGATGGCAGAGGCCGGCGCCTATGATTGCATTGTCCTAGACATCATGATGCCGAAGATGGATGGCATTGAGGTGCTGCAGAAAATCCGCGCGGCGGGCAATGTGACGCCGGTGATGATGCTGACGGCGAAGACCGAGGTGGATGATCGCATCGGAGGCCTCGACGCCGGGGCAGACGATTATCTGACGAAGCCCTTCGCCATGGGTGAATTTCTCGCCCGCATCCGCTCCATGGCAAGGCGGGCCAACGCCTTCACGCCGAAGACCCTGACGGTGGGCCGCGTGACCCTCAAGGTGGAGGAGCAGGAGCTCTCCGCCGAAAGCGCCATTCGCCTGGGCAGCAAGGAGACGAAGCTGATGAAGCTTTTCATGCAGAACGAGGGCAAGGAAATTTCCAAAGAAGAAATCCTCTCCCACGTGTGGGCGGACGAGCCCGACGTTCCCGCGGACATCGTGTGGATGTATATTTCCTTCCTCAAAGAAAAGCTCGCGGCTGTTCACGGAGGACTTGCCATTCTCGGAGAGGATGGCGGCCCCTTCGTGTTGGCGACTGGCGAACCGGATGCGTAGACCGACCGGTATCGCTATAGCTAGGAGCGATGCGCGTTTGACTACTTCGTCATAGCTAGGAGCTATGAGCTGGGAGCTAGGAGCTTGGCTGGAGTCTAGTAGGCATGCTTGGCGGTGGAGACTTGGGGTATCCGCGTACCGGTATCGCCATAGCTTTGAGCTTTGAGCTAGGAGCTTGGAGCTCGGCTGGAGTCCAGTAAGTGTGCTTAGCGGTGAAGTCTTGGGCTAATAGGTAAATGCGCATGCTCCTAGGCCTATCGTTTAGCATGCCCACTGACACTAATGAAGCTCCAAGCTCCAAGCTCCTAGCTATGATGAAGCAGCCAAACGTCTACCGACTACTAACCCCCTACCATCAATGAAAGGCAACAACCATGGATCTGATCAAAAAAATGCACCGCCGCTTCATCCTGCTCGCCACGCTGGCGGTATTTATCATCGTGGCGGCGGCGTTGTCGGTGATCAATGGGATGATGTACTACATCGTCCGCGACGACATCCACACGGTGCTGACTTCGATTTCCGCAAATGGCGGCGTCATCACGGCGAAGAGCCGGGAGTCCTCGAGCTGGCTGAATGATGGCACCTGGGGCGGCGAGGCGCCGGAATTTACCTACCAGACCCGCTATTTCTCGGTGCTCTTCGACGAGGCGGGCACGGCGAAGGTGACGAATATCAATCACATCGCCGCCTTCACTGCCGAGGAGGCGGTGGAGAGCGCAGTGCGCGCGGCGAAGAGCGGCATGACGGAAGGATTTTTTTATAAAAATCGGGGCTGCTACTCTTACCACGTGAGCCGCATCGAGTCCGGCGACGTGCTGGTGGTGATCCTGGACTGCACGCGGGACATGGCGGCAGTGAAGGCGTTCTTGAAATATTCCAGCCTCTTCGGGCTCTTGTGCATTCTCCTTTTCGTGGGAATTCTCACCTGTCTTTCCAAGGCGGCGATCCGTCCCTTCGTGCGCAATGTGGAGAACCAGAAGCGCTTCATCACCAACGCCAGCCACGAGCTGAAGACGCCGCTGGCCATCATTTCCGCCAACGCCGAAGCCATGGAGCTCATCAGTGAAAAAAATGAGTGGACAGGAAATATTCTCGCCCAGGTGAAGCGCCTCTCGCTCCTCATCAACGACCTGGTGCTGCTCTCGAAAATCGGCGAGAGCTCGGAGAAGGACATAAAGCTTACGGACACGGACCTCTCCGCCGCCGTGCGGATGGGGGCGGAGAGCTTCAAGCAGATGATCCTGGACAGCGGGAAGAAATTGGAAATCCAAGTGGATGACGCCATCCATGGTCTCGTGGAGCCCAGGCTTTTTTCGGAAATCGTGAATATCCTTTTGGATAACGCAGTAAAATATTGCGACGAAGGCGGCACCATCACCGTTTCTCTTCATAAAAATAAAAAGGGCAAAGAAAAAATCCTCGCCGTGTCGAACCATTACAAGGACGGCCAGGCGGAGGACTATGAGAAATTTTTCGAACGCTTCTACCGCGGCGACACGTCTCACAATAGCAAGAAGGCCGGCTACGGCATCGGCCTCTCCATGGCCCGCGACATGGCGGCGCTCATGAAGGGGAAGCTGGACGTAGCATATAAGGACGGGGTGATCACGTTCTTCGTTGTCGTGGGATGACGCACCAGGGATAAGGCACATTGGCTGAGAGTGGAGTGTGGAGTGGCGGTGCGCCGCATCAAATTGGAAAGCGGCGCGAGTTTTGAAATAAGGAAATGCTTTTGGCTGCTTCCCCACTACCGGTAGTGGAGAAGCAGGTAGACACGCTGACTTTCAAATTTGTGGCGCTTCTTAATTTGTGCGCCGCACCACCATTCCACTCTCAGTAATCGCGCCCTTATCCCTTATTCCCTATCCCTTAACCACAACAAAAAAGACGCCAATAGACTGGCGTCTTTTTGATTGCTTTAATTTGCCCGGAGAGCGCGCTTCAGGATTTTCCCTGTAGCGTTCTTCGGCAGCGCGTCCATGGGGATGAAGCGGCGGGGGATTTTGTAGGCGGCGATGTTTTCCATCATGTATTTGCGGATTTTATTTTCGTCGTACTCGTAGCCTTCCTTCATGACCACGTAGGCCCATACGACCTGGCCGCGGAGGGGATCCGGGTGGCCGACCACGGCGCACTCGCCCACGCCTTCCACTTCATAGATGCAGTCCTCCACTTCGCCGGGGTAAATGTTTTCGCCATTGACGATGATGAGGTCCTTCAGACGATCCACGATGTAGATGTAGCGGTCCTCGTCCATGTAGGCAAGGTCGCCCGTGTGGAGCCAGCCGTCTTCGGTGAGGACTTTCTTCGTTTCCTCCGGCTTCTTCCAATAGCCCTTCATCACATTGTCGCCGCGGACGAGGAGCTCGCCCACCGTGCCGGGCACATAGGGGCCGGCGAGCTCGGTTTCAATCTTCGCCTCCACGCCGGGGATGGTGGGGCCGCTGGTGAGATACTTCGGCTTCGCGGTCGGCAGCACGCAGACCACCGGAGACGCTTCAGTGAGGCCGTAGCCCTCCTGCACCGGATGCTTGTAGCGCAGATAGAAGGCCTGGGACACCGGCTGGGGAATGGAAGCGCCGCCGGAAATAAAGGTGTGCACCGTCTTCATGAGAGACGGCTCCCCCTTGCGGGCGAGAAGGTTATACATCGGCGGCCCATACGACCTGGCCGCGGAGGGGATCCGGGT
>CAVKMC010000045.1:0-10266 GCA_963657285.1 Agathobacter sp. | reverse complement strand
TAGGAGCCTGGAGCTTGGAGCTTCATTGGTGTCAGTTGGCATACTAAACGGCAGTCCCCAGGAACCCGCGCATTTACCTATTGTCCCAAGACTCCACCGCCTTTCGTATCTACTAGACTCCAGCCAGGCTCCAAGCTCCGAGCTCATAGCTCAAAGCTATGGCGAAGCAGTTAAAAGCACCTTACTGCTGGCCATCATCCACAAAAGGCTTCACACCCTCCACGGCGTCCTTGGGGAGGATGTGGGCTTCGTTATTATCCAGGTCGATCAAAATGTATTTATCATTTCCCATGCCCAGCTCCTTCATGTAGGAGAGCTGGCGCAGGCCGTGGCGGGACTCCATGCGCTCCACCAGGTCGTGCTTGTCGCCGTCGTGGAGGGCGTAGATGAGATCCACCGACGCCTGGTCGATGGCCAGGATGTCAGTCGAGCCAAGGATACCGATATTCGGCGTCACCACAGGGGAGACGCCGGTGCCGGTGCAGTCGCAGTCGACGGACATATTTCTAAGGGTATTCACGTAGGTCACATGCTCTCCGAAGTGATCGATGGTGGCTTTCGTGGACTCGGTCATGCGCTCCATGAATTCATCCTGAGAAATCCCCCACTGGGCTCCGGTCTCGCCGGCATGAATCCATTTCTTCCCTACCCGGCCGTCAGCCATGCCGATGCCCAGATTTTTATCGGAGCCGCCGAAGCCGCCCATGGTGTGGCCTTTGAAATGGGTGAGCACCACCAGGGAGTCGTAATTCAAAAGGTCTTTGCCCACCGACATTTCCTTGAAATACTTGCCGCCCTTCACCGGGAGCAGCGCCGTGCCCTCGGCGTCCATGATGTCCACCGGCGCCACCTCATCCCAGCCATTCACATGGATGGCCTCGCGGTGCTGCTCGGTGGTGTAGCGGTCGCCTTCGTAGTAGGTATTCGTCTCCACGATGGTGGCGCCGGGGATGTCCTTGTCGATGAGATTCTTCACCCAGGAACGAGGAAGGATATTCGGCCCATTCTTCTCGCCGGTGTGAAGCTTCACAGCGACCTTGCCGGAAATATGATCATTCACCTTCTCGTAGACCTTCTGCATCCCCGCCGCCGACAGGTCGCGGGTGAAATACACGATGGACTCATTGCCGCTCCGATTTTCCGGAGCCTGATACACGCTCCCATCCTTCACCTCTGCGCCGCAAGCCGAGGTGGTGATGGCGATAGCCGCTAAGGCGGCGGTGGTGATTTTCTTCCAAGCTTTCATAGCCTTCTCCTTTGGGAAATAATAATTTTGTAGTCGGTGGTCGGGACGCGTTTAACTGCGACCTCATTCGCATGCTTCCGCTATCGATTTGGCAGTCGGTGGTCAGTGGTCGGTAGTCGGGACGCGTTTGGCGCTATCCACGCATACAGGTGATACCAATATGTGTGGATAGCGCCAACGCGAACCGACTACCGACCACCGACTACCGATTACCAGAACGCTAGCGTCAGATGCGCCCCTAACTGCCCCCATTCTAAAAGAGCCACCGCCTCATTACCAATGCTTATACTTTATTCCCCTATATGCCCGGGAGCTATGGGGGGGAGTTAAAAGTGAAGAGTGAGGAGTGAGGAGTGGCGGTGCGCCGCATCAATTCATATAGCGGCGCAAGTTTTGAAACAGAAACGCGCGTGCCTGGTCCCCCACTACCGTTATCTGCTTACCATGCATGCTTCGGATTGTGGGAACTAGCCGGGCATAAAAAAGACCGATGCAGAAAATTTTCTGCATCGGCCACTTTTATTGAATGTGGTATTTCTTGTAAAGCGATTCGCGAAGAGCTGTATCGTCGGTGATTTCTTGGATCTTTTCTATATTTCCTTCTTTGATAAGAATTTGGATCAGTTTGCCGAAATTTTGCTCTCCTTCCAGACGGCCTACTTCGCGTCCTTCCAGACGGCCTTTTTCCATTCCCAAGCTATAGCCTCTGTACGCGCTCTCTTTCGCAATCCCCAGGCTCAAATTACACATGCGATCCACCTCTCCTTCTTCTGAATGACTAAGCTGAATGTTGTACTCGTTCTCCAAAATCCTCATCTTTCCTGCCGCGTTGTCTCTGGATTTGAAAATTTCATACAGCAACCGCAAGAGGCGGTTACCGATATCCTTTTTATCCTCACTGAGATATACCATCACCACTTGGGCCAGGTCGTAGTTTTTCTTCTCCTCTTGGATGTGTCCGTAGGGAAAGCTTTCCTCGATGCTGTAGCGAGTGATGCCGCTGGTCTTGTCGGGAGACTCCATGCAGAGCCAGATACTATAAACCTTTTTGATTTTGTCGTACTCCGATTTCGTGAAGACCGTGTCGTGCTGCGCGGAAATCAGACGGCTGCAGTAGTAGATGGCCCGCTTGGTGAGATGATAGCCCGGATTCGATGTATGCTGAGCTTCGATATTGATGATGAGGCCAAGCGAATCATTCTCCGGCGTGGTGGCCTGGAAACGAATATCAAAAGTCACTGTGCCTTCGGTGATAGACTTGTCTTCTACATTGTCGCCCACGATGCGAGCCGCATTGGTCTCATCGGGCAGCACCGGCGCGTGCCCCACTTCCGGCGTCCCTTCGATATACTTATCTCGAATATCCGCAATTTCACAATTTTCAAATTCCGGCACGCAATATTTCAAAATCCACGCCAAAATCTTTTTACTGGAAAGCAATTTCTTCGCGCTGGCGTCATACTCCGGATTGCCGCCGGCCAAATAAACGTCTTCCAATTTTTTCTCGTCCATGGCCTCACCCCCTTTTCCTATTTCTATTTTAGCACAACCGGAAAAGAGGAAATAGGGAAATACTGTTTAGTAGTCGGTGGTCGGTGGTCGGTGGTCGGGACTCGTTTGACTGCTTCGTCATAGCTTTGAGCTAGGAGCTTGGAGCTTCATTAGCGTCAGTTGTCATACTGGACGGCAGTCCCCAAGGACCCGCACGTTTACCTATTGGCCAAAGACTCCACCGCCAAGCATGCCTACTGGACGCTAGCCGAGCTCCAAGCTAATAGCTCAAAGCTCAAAGCTATGACGAAGCAGGTACGCGCAAGCCTTGACCGCCCGCCCCAAAAGGGCTACCATGATTTCCAAAAGGAAGGAGTGATCCCATGGATTTATTTGGACAAGAAGAAATATTTCCCCAGCCCCTTTCCTCTCACGCGATCTTGAAGGAGGCCATCGCCACCTGCCATCGCTGCCCGCTTCGGGGCGAAGGCGGCCGTGGGCCGGTGCTCTCTACGGGGCCAGCGAATTCGCCGCTCATGATCGTCGGCGAGGGGCCGGGGAGCGTGGAGGATGAGTACGGCGGGCCTCTCGTGGGACCCTCGGGGCAGCTCCTGGACAAGGCGCTTTCCTCCGTGGGCATCACGCGGGACCATGTGTACGTGACGAATATCGTGAAGTGCCGGCCGCGAGGAAATCGGACGCCCACCATGGAGGAAGGAAACCGCTGCGGCGCCATCTGGCTGGCCGAGGAAATAGAAATCATCCGCCCCAAGGTCATCGTAGGGCTTGGGAAGGTGGCGCTCCGTTTCTTCCTCGGCCACGACGCCGGCATCATCCGCTCGCGAGGACACTGGATCGACTACCACGGTATCCCGGTGATGCCCACCTTCCACCCGGCCTACCTCCTCCGCCAAACCGGCCGCGCCCTGGTGGACGCCAAGTGGCAGGTCTACTACGATCTCAAAGCGGCCAAAGAAAAAGCGGCCGCCGAAGCGCCCGCGTGGGTGTGGAAAAGCGAAAACCCGCCAAAGCTCTTGGAGCTGTTGGCGGGAGAACGAGTGAAGCGATGCAAAGGGTAAGCCGCTTGCCTGCTTCCTCATAGCTAGGAGCTCTGAGCTTGGAGCTTAGAGCTCGGCCAGCGTCAGTAGGCATGCTTGGCAGTGAAGCCAAGGAGCACGCGTTTACCTGCTTCGCCATAGCTTAGAGCTTGGAGCTTTATTGGCGTCAGTTGGCATACTGGACGGCAGTACCCAGGAGCACGCGCATTTACCTATTGTCCCAAGACTCTACCGTCGAGCGTGCCTACGGGAATCCAGCCGGGCTCCAAGCTCCTAGCTCCTGGCTCCTAGCTATGACGATGCAGGTACGCGCGTCTCACTTATTCATCCATGTACGCGCCCGAAATCTTCCCAGAAGCCCGGGTACGATTTCCTTACGCTTTCGGCGCCTTCGATGGTGAGGTCATCGGTGCATTTGGGAGAAATCACAGCGAGAGCCATGGCGATGCGGTGGTCGTTCCAGGAGGAAACGATGCCGCCGCTCAATTTTTCTACGCCATCGATGACGAGGCCGTCGGGCTTCTCTTCGATGCGGGCGCCCAGCCTTGTGAGCTCTACCGCCATGGCGTGGAGGCGGTCACATTCCTTGAGGCGCACGCGGGCAGCGTGGATGATTTCTGTGCGGCCGCGGCTCACGGAAGCGAGAGCGGCGAGGACCGGCACCAGGTCCGGGCAATCCTCGGCGTCGATGATAACGCCATGGGTCTCCGATTTCTTGGCGGTGATGACGCCATCAGCTGCGGAAATATGTCCGCCCATTTCTTTTAAAATCGAAAGGATCGCTTTGTCCCCCTGCTTCGAGGTCTGCGACAGGCCGGTAAGGGACATGTCGCCACCCACCAGGCCGGCCACCAGCCAGAAGGCAGCCTGGGAGTAATCGCCTTCCACAGAGAAAATGCCATTTTTATAGGACTGCCCGCCAGGGATTTCATAAAGCTCCGGCGTTTTTTCATGCACCGTGATGCCGTGGCGGGCGAGGGTGTCCAGGGTCATATCCACATAGCTCTTCGACTCCAGGGTGGTGGTGCTCCGAAGCACCGAGTCCCCGTCCGCCAAAGGGAGCGCAAAGAGAAGGCCGGTGAAAAATTGGGAGCTCACGTCACCGGGAAGCGCATAGACGCCGCCTGCGAGCTGTCCCTTCACCGTGAGCGGGAGGCCCTTGTCGTTGTCGTAGGAAATCTGTTTCTCTTCAAAAATCCCGTAGTAAGGCGTCAGCGGGCGAGCGGGAAGCTTCCCGTGGCCCTCGTAGCGCACCTCGTTTCCGGAAATCAGGCCCAGTGGGATGGAGAAGCGGAGCGTGGAGCCCGACTCTCCCGCGTCGGCCACGAGAAGGCCGTCCTGTTTCGTGAGGCCGCCGGAAATATGGAAGGTGAGGCCATCCTTTGCTTCTTCGGATCTGAATGTCGCTCCCATGAGGGAGAGGATGCGCACCGTCGCCTCGATGTCCTGCGACGGCGTCACGCCGGTGAGCACACTCTCGCCCTTGGCCAAAGCCGCGGCGATAAGCTCCCGGTGGGTCATGCTTTTCGATGAAGGCACGCGGATGGTACCGGAAAGCGTGCCGGGGGTGATGGTTGTGTTCATAGTTTCTCCATTTTTTGTTTAGGGATAAGGGATAAGGCGCGCTTACCTGCTTTGTCATAGCTTTGAGCTAGGAGCCTGGAGCTCCGCTGGCGTCAGTAGGCGTGCTCAGTTGTGGAGTCATGACGCACCCGCGTACCTACTTCGCCATAGCTTGGAGCTTGGAGCTTGGAGCTCGGCTGGCGTCAGTAGGCGTGCTCAGCTGTGGAGTCATGGCGCACCCGCGTACCTGCTTCGCCATAGCTTGGAGCCTGGAGCTTGGAGCTCGGCTGGAGTCCAGTAGGCATGCTCAACGGTGAAGTCTTGGGCTAATAGGTAAGCGCGCGCGTTCTTAGACGCTACCGTTCAATATGCCTACTGACGCTAATGAAGCTCCAAGCTCCTAGCTCCAGGCTCCTAGCTATGGCGATACCGGTAAACGCGCGCTTCTAAACTCCACCGCCGAGCACGCCTACTGACTCTAGCCGAGCTCCAAGCTCCAAGCTCTTAGCTCCTAGCTATGGCGAAGCAGGTAAACGCGGACAGGCCACTAAATCACTACGTACTCTCCCAGCTTATCGGTCTCTACCTTTTTCAGCGCCGCTTTGCCGATCCGGTCCATGGTGACCAGGGTGATTTCCTTGCCCCTTCTCTTCTTGTCGTGAAGGATGTGAGGGATCAGGTCCTCTGCGGAGACGCCGATGGAGGTGGGAAGGGAGAGTTTTTTGAGTACTGCGATAAGTCTTTCGGTGCTGCCCGCTTCCGTGAGGCCCAGCTTTTCGGTCTGGGCGGTGAGGAGGCTCATGCCGATGGCCACCGCTTCGCCGTGGGTGTAGGTGTTGTAGTGGAAATAGCGCTCGATGGCGTGGCCGATGGTGTGACCGAAGTTCAGCATCTGGCGGCTGCCGTTATCGAATTGGTCTTCCTCTACAAATTTGACTTTCTGAAGGACGCTGCGAAGGATGATTTCCTCCATCTTCTCCTCTAAGTCCTCTTCGCTTGCGAGATTTTCGAAAAGTTCGAAAAGCTCTCTGTCGCCGATGCAGCCATATTTCACCGCTTCGGCCAGGCCGTCATGGATGTAGCGGACCGGCAGCGTGTGGAGGAGGTCCGGATCGATGAAGACCCCTTTCGGCTGGTAGAAGGCGCCGGCCAGATTTTTCCCTGCCGGGAGATCCACCGCCACTTTGCCGCCTACGGAGCTATCGATCTGCGCCAGGATGGTGGTGGGGATTTGGAAGAAGGGAATGCCCCGCATGTAGGACGCCGCCGCAAAGCCCCCCAGGTCCCCCGGCACGCCGCCGGAGAAGGTGACCACCGCGTCGCTCCTGGACATGTCGAATCCCGCGAGGGCCTCCAGCACATCGCCATAGACGCGGAGATTCTTGCTGCTTTCGCCGGCGGGGATGGCGATGACCTTCACATCGAAGCCCGCCTCCTTCAGGACCTTGCGAATCCTTTCGCCGTAGAGATTTCTCACATTGTGGTCGGTGATGACGGCGATCTTCTCCGCCTTCGTCAAGGCCTTCAGCTTCGCGCCTACCTGATCCAAAAGGCCCCGCTCGATTTCGATGGTATACGAATCCTTGCCCAAGTCTACATTAACGGTCTTCATTCATTAGCTCCCTTCTGCGTCTAGCCGCTTCATTCAAAAATGCTTTGATTTCCTCTGTATCCTTTGCCTCGATGGCGGTCCGAAGCTCGGTGAGCGACGCGCTGAACCGGTCGATCTCATCTAAGAGCTTCTCCCGATTCTGCATGAAAAGCATGGCCCACAGATCCCCATTGATGTCCGCCACCCGCGTGGCGTCGCGGAAGGACCCGCCCATGAAATATTTCGTATCGCCATTGTACGACTCGCTGTGGATGAGCGACGTGGCGAGTACGTGGGTAAGGTCGCTGGTGTAGGCGATAGCCCGGTCGTGAGTCTCCTCGTCTACCTCCGGCGTGTGCGCGCAGCCCAGCGCCCGCGCCATGTCTTTGATAAGCGCCACGTGGGCCGGGTCATTTCCCGCCTGGGGAATCACCACGTAATTCGCGCCGCGGAAAATATTTCCATCCGCCTGCGCGAGCCCCGCGCCCTCTCGCCCGCACATGGGATGGCCGGAAATAAAATCCATGCTGGGGGGCACCAGCGCCGCCGCTTCTTTGGGGAAATCATGCTTCACCCCGGCGATGTCCGTCAAGACTGCGTCCTTCTTCAAGAGAGAAATCTGATTTCTAAGAAATGCGAGGGTCCCCTTCTCCGGCGTACAGAAAATAACAATGTCCGCCTCCTTCAAATCGCTTTCGAAAATCGAATCCACGATCCCCATAGA
This sequence comes from Agathobacter sp., assembly GCA_963657285.1. Lineage (GTDB taxonomy): Bacteria > Bacillota > Negativicutes > Veillonellales > Dialisteraceae > Dialister. The sequence goes on along the minus strand of CAVKMC010000045.1, from coordinate 2,593 downwards.
AAGCGCCTCCTCCGCCACGCGACCCGTGCGGTTCACTCCAATGACCCGGCATCCGATCTCCTTCAGACGCTTCGCAAACGAGCCCCCCATGAGGCCCAAGCCCACGACTGCCACCACATGGCGACTAAACTTCTGATTGCTGTCCATTATTTTCTTCCTTCCTACCAGGCTGCAAAATGGTTGTAATATTATTATTGTAATATATGAGGCAAGGGGAGGGGAAGGGGCAGTCCGCGTACCTGCTTCGTCATAGCTTTGAGCCATGAGCTTGGAGCTTGGAGCTCCGTTCGCGTCAGTAGGCACGCCCAGCGAAACAGGTACGCGGATGCGTCATGACTCCACAGCTGAGCACGCCTACTGACGCCAGCCGAGCTCCAAGCTCTTAGCTCCTAGCTATGGCGAAGCACGTACGCGACTCTTTTCTCCCCTAGTCACCCGCTCCTCCATCCGCTATAATAAAGAAATAACCAATCTCTCATTCAAGGAGGTCCCTATGTCTCAGAATACCATCCCATTTCCCGGCGTCGTGGGAAATCATATGAAAAATTTGAAAGCCGACAAGCTGGCCGCTTACTTTGCCAAGGAAGGATTAAATTTCTTCCGCCGCCAAGACGCTCATGACTCCTACGACACGTCCGTCTTCATGACCGCCCTCCCGGCTGGAAGCCACAAGCTCGTCTGCGCCATCATCACCAACAACAGCATGTACACCTTAATCCGCATCCACCTGGGTACCGCGCCCAAGGGACCGGCGAGAAAAACCTTCATCCCCTTCATGAACAAGCTGAACGGCGAGCACGCCATCGTGAAATACATCATCGGCGAGGATGACAACGTATTCCTCGACGTGTGCATCACCAGCACCAATGAAACCTTCGACCCCGACGTGGTCCGCACCACATTGAACCTTCTCGTCTACCACCTCTCCCAGTGCTACGAAGACGTAGCCCGCCGCTTAGACAAGCCCGGCGACGAGACCGACGGATTCTCCCTGTGATTGTTGCATCAAAAAAGAGCCATGATTTTTTCGTGGCTCTTTTTTTCTTTTAGGGATAAAGGATATGGGATATGGGATAAGACTCCGCATACCTGCCTCGTCATAGCTAGGAGCTTGGAGCTTGGAGCTTGGAGCTTGGAGCTCTGTTTGCGTCAGTAGGCATGCTTAGCGGTGAAGTCTTGCGACAGTCGATAAGTGCGCGTGCCCTCCAGTCTCTACCGCTTGGTGTGTCTACTGGCGCTTGCCGAGCTCCAAGCTCCCAGCTCATAGCTCCTAGCTATAGAGAAGCAGCCAAACGCGCTAACATTTCTCAGCCGATTTCTTCCACCAACCGCTTCGCATGCTCCTTCGCCTTGGCGATCATGGCTTCCTTGTCTGCTTCTGTGGAGACGCCGGGGATGTACACGCAGCCGTAGGAGAGGACGGGATTTCCCATTTCCATGCCGGTCATAGCAGCCATGGCACTAAAGTTCACAAAGAAATCAGAAATGCTGTGGCCCAAGCCCTGAGCGCTGTAAGCTGCTTCCGGTGAGCCGATAGTAGCGGAAATAATGAGCTTCTTGCCTTTCAGGCCCTCTGCCCCTTCGCCGTAAGCAAAGCCGGGAGTGAAGACTTCTTCGTACCAATGCTTCAGAAGCGCCGGCGCGTTGAACCAGTATACAGGGAACTGGAAGACGATGGTTTCCGCTTCCTTCAAAGCTGCCTGCTCAGCCGCTACGTCCACATGGCAGCAGCCTTCCGCGATGTCATCCACCGCCAGATCCAAAGCAGATGCTTTCAATTCCTCCAGGATGGTTTTGTTCATCAAGGAACGTTCCATGTGCGGGTGTGCAGAGATTACAAGAATTTTTGCCATAATAAAACTCCTTCTTTCGTATAACAATGAGGTAAATAAAAGGGATAAGAGCGAGCAGAGAAATAAGGGACGTGTCTTAGGGATATGGAATATGGCGCGATCTAAGAGGGCAAAGCCTTATCCCTTGCCCCTTATCCCATATCCCTTAAGGACTTCAGTCCAGCGCCTTCATGATCGCATAGCAGGCGCTGCAGGCGGGGCAGTCGCAGAAGAGGGCGCCATGGGCTTTGATTTCCTTGCCGTGAGCGAGGAGGCCTTCGGCGGTTTCCTTGCCCATCATTTCCTCGCAGGCCGGGGAGCCGGCGAAGCCGATGAGTTCGTCTACGGTAGCGATGGATGCCATGACGGATTTTTTGAGTTCAGCGGCTGCAGCTTCCACAGCATCGCCGTCAGCAGCGGCGAGCCATTTCTCTGCGGCTGCCTTCGCGGCAGCGGAAGCAGAGGGAGCAGCGAGAAGCTTCTCCGCTTCCGCTTTCAGGAGTTCGACGGTAGCTTTGTTCATGATAGTTTCCTTTCGTTGGTAAAGTGGGAAATGGGGGGAGCTAGTAATCAGTGATCACTAATTACTAATTACTAATTACTAATTACTAAGCTCTTCCATTTGACCGGAGTCGATACATTTATTATACTAACTTCAAGAAACAAGACAAGTACGCAGTATTTCTTGACTTAGTACGGAAAGGCATACCATGGAGGCGCTATGAATCAGACAATGAGCTATGAGGAATTTTTAGAAAAGC
>CAVKMC010000044.1:0-10272 GCA_963657285.1 Agathobacter sp. | reverse complement strand
GAAAGACATGTCCGCCCAAGCGCCGCAGCTCTTCGCCGAGCTCATCCGCACCTACCGAGACCTGGGCATCCAAGTAAAAGTCGCGGGCATCCTGCCGTCAGATAAGAAGGTGGCCGGCGTCTTTGTGGAAATCATCCGAGAAGCCCTGACCAACGCCATCTGCCACGGCAACGCCAATGAGATCTCTATTGCTTTTTCTGAGAGCGAAAGGTATGCTATGGAAATCAAGGACAACGGCATCGGCTGCCAAGGCCCCATCCATAAAGGCAATGGCCTCACCGCCATGGAAAAGAAAATCACCGCCCTAGGCGGGACGGTGGAAGTGGTAAAGGGGCCGCATTTCGGATTGACAGTAGTGGTTTAGCGATAAGAGCGCCGCGGACCTGCTTCGTCATAGCTAGGAGCTATGAGCTTGGAGCTTGGAGCTTCTTTGGAGTCCAGTAGGCATACTAAGCATTGGAGTCCAAAGGCGCGCCTGCCAGCTCTTGTAGAACGCTGTTAAATGTCAAAAGACACAAGCCGAGCTCCAAGCTCCAAGCTCAGAGCTCCTAGCTATGACGAGGCAGGTACGCGCGTTCTCGATTTCTCAATAAGGAGACCTGCATGATACGAATCATGATCGTAGATGACCAGAAAATTTTGCTCGACGGACTGGCCCATTTATTTGAAAATTCTCAAAATATAGAAGTGGTGAAGAAGCTTTCCTTTTCGGAAATGGCAGAGGTCGCGGCGCAGGTGGTGCAGCCGGATATCATTTTGATGGATATCTGCATGGAAGGCCGCACCAGCGGCATCGAGACCACCCGTCGCATCAAGGAAAAGCTGCCGCGGCAGAAGATCGTCATCATGACCGGCTTCCCGGATGTGCATTTCGTGGAAATGGCGAAAGAAGCGGGCGCCGACGGTTTCATTTATAAAGAAAGCTCGGGACAGGAATTCGAAGACATCCTCCTTCGCACCATGACAGGGGAGCACGTTTTTCCTGAGGTGAAGGAGAAGACCACCTTCGGCCTCTACCACGCCCAGCTGACGGATCGAGAGCTGGACATCCTCCGCCTGGTGTGTCGCAATATGACCTACCAGGAAATCGCCGATGTCCTCCACATCACCAAGCGCACCGTCAGCTTCCACATCAGCAACATGCTGGCGAAGACAGGACATAAAAGCATCGTAGGCCTCGCCGTCGAGGCGGCGGATAAAGGGTTTGCCTATAATAAGTAGTAATTAAAAAAGGTGTGCTCCGGCGGGGGAGCACACCTTTTGTGATTTTAGGGATATTGGGATATGGGCCGCGTACCTGCTTCGTCATAGCTAGGAGCTTGGAGCCTGGAGCTTGGAGCTTTTTTGGCGTCCAGTAAACATGCTGGGCGGTGGAGCCTAGGGGCCACGCGTTTGCTTGCTTGTGCATAATGTTGTTAAATGCCTAAAGACGCAAACGGAGCTCCAAGCTCCTAGCTCAGAGCTCCTAGCTACGACGAGGCAGGTACGCGGGTATTATTTTAAAAATACGCCATTAGGCTGGTCCCCATCACATACTCATGGAAATCGCCTGTCAGTGGGCCGTCTTTTTTATTTCTAAGGGAGAAGCCTTCGAGGCACCACACCAGGCCTTTCGTGATGGTGTAGTCCGTGCGGAGGCCCCAGCCTTGGAAGCCCATGCGCTGGAAGAAGTTGGTGTCGCCGTCCATGGTGTGGGCGATGATGGAGGATTGGGGCTGGTGGTAGTAGCGTACCCAGCCGCGGAAGGAGCCGGGGATTTCCGGTCGCACCTCGCCATAGGTGAGGGAGAGCACGTAGCCGCCTTCGTGGGCATGGTAGTGGTCGGCCTCGTGTTTCCCGTAGGAGTAAAGACCATTCACAGCGATGGACCAGTCCGGATTCGGCGAGTAGGCGAGCTTCCATTCGCCGATGCGCTGGTGGTCATATTTATAGCCCGAGTGGCCGATAGTAAATCCGAGCAGGGAGAGAGTCTCATTCGATGGGGCTCTCTTTTTTGTTTCCTTCGCGTCTAGGTAAGCCATCTGGGAAATCCATTTTCCTTTTTCTTTTTTATGCTCGATGACGAATATATCCTTCCGCGGGCCGCCGGATTCCACCGTGCGACCTTTGAAAATGGTGAATCGTCCCAGCTTCGCGTCCGCTTCGTTGTAGCGAAGCCTCACGCCGTCCACTCTTTGGTCGATGGTATTTCCATCCACCAGATAATAATTGAACCGTCCCACATCGGCCGCGAAGGAACGATTTTCATAGGCCAGATATCCACGGGAAAGAAATAGGTCGTGGTCATTGGCATGGTTCTTGCTGTCCCGCCGGTCTTCGAGCATCCCGTGGATGGTGAGATGGGGATTCACATAGAAGGAAGGATAGAGACGCAGCCGCCGCTGGGCCATGGTGATTTTCTGATCCACCCGCCCTTGGTTCTTCTTCCCCGTAGAAATCAGCGCGCCTATAGAAGCCCCGTCGGTTTTCTGCACGCCCGCGCGGAACCGGCCCTCGCCAAAAAGATACCGATATTCCCCATGAAGCACAAAGCGGGGGAAGGAGGGCTCTTTCTCTTCCACGATTTCATTTTCCGCCTTTTTCACATCAGTGGTCGAAGCCTCCGCGCTGTGGACGAGAAAGGGACAGGAGAGCAAAAGAAGGGAAAAGAGCAAGGGGCGTACCGATCTCATAGGATACCTCCAGGGGAATAAGGGAACGGGTTTTAAGTCATCATAACATAGGGGGGCGTTTGACGCTATGGGTTTAGTAATTAGCGGTCAGTAATTAGTAATTAGTAATTAGGTCGCATTTAATGGTTGGCCCACGTTTGATGACACCAGTATAACGATGGCAGTGTCAGTGAACGTGGGCTATTTGTCAAATGCGTCCTGACTACTAAATATTGACCACTAATTACTAACCCGATAACGGTATCAGCGTAAATGAGATAGCCGTCAAATGCGTCCTGATCACTAATTACTAATTACTAATTACTAAACCTCCACCGTTTTTCATCTCAAACACTGTACTTTCCTACAGTACATTGTCCTTCTTTATTTTATACAATACATATATAGAAGAGGTACAGATTTCATAAAGAATGTGTTTCAGTAAAAAGGAGGCGAGGCTATGATACGGGCACCGGAATTAGGGAATAGTCCCTTTCATATCTTTTGCAAGAATTGCGGGCATCCGGCGGAGTTTTCCATCGAGAAGCAGTCCTACGCTTGTCCGGCCTGCGGGGAGACCACGGGCATCGAAGAGGTGAAGGAGCACATCCTCCAATGGAAGAAGATGCAAGAGGACGCCATAGAGAAGGGCCCCATGCCGGAGACGCAGATGGTGTGTCCCACCTGCGGGGCGACGATTCTATTTCCGGAAGGAGATATGACGAAGGCGTGCAGCTTTTGTGGCTCCAAGCTGGTACGGAGGGAATTTGAGTACTCCGCCGATTTCCCGGAAATGATCATCCCTTTCCGCATCACCGAGAAGCAGGCCAGGGAGGCCTTGAACCAGTGGGCGAAGGAAAATCGAAACACCAAGGAAGCGACGGTGCTATTGGGATCCATGGAGAAATTGGAGGCCTACTACCTTCCTTACAAAATGGTCCGCGGCCCGGTGGAGGGATTTGCCCAGCGCGATACCACCAGCCGTCTCTATGAGTGCCAGGCCTTCGTGGAGGGCGCTTTGGTGAATGTGAGCCGCCAGCTGGACAATGATGTCTTGGACGCCGCCGAGCCCTTTGATCCCGGGGCACTCCGTCCCTTCGAGCATGGCTATATCGCCGGGCACAAGGTGAAGCTTTGCGACGTATCCGGCAAAGAGGCGTCGCGGCGCATGTTTGCCGAAGCAGCCGAGGACATCCGCCCGGTGGTGGAGAAGGTGCTGGAAAATCATGACGTGGACGTCCGGGTGGTGGATACGGGGCTCTCCGAGGTGTCGGTGCTGCTCCCCATGTATTTCATCAAGACGGATGCGATTTCCGTCGCCGTCAATGGGGAGACCGGGAAGGTGGCCGTCTCTGCGAATATCACGAAGAAGGATCGGAGCTGGATGTGGAAGCCCGGACTTTTCACCGCCGTTTGCGCCGCTTTGGCGGTTTGGACCTATGGCGACCATCCCGATGCCATCTGGGCGATCTGCCTATGTACCTTTGTGGTAGGCATGATTGCTTTCTGTACATTTAGCAATTTCCGCCATGATTTGGAAACGAAGCAAATCCTGACGGGAAAAGAAATCGAAGGGATCCCGCCGAAAAAGCATTTGCTCCCTATTTTCCTTGACTGGGTGGATGGGAAACGGGTGCCGGTGCGCTATCAATTTCATTATTGGCTGAGAAACGTCCTGATGTATAGCGAGTCGGCGTTCATTCTCCTCCTGCCCGCCATCCTGGCTATTTTGATTCATCTGATTTCCCCGGAGGAAGGGAAGACCATCAGGGACTTGAACTTCGGCTACGGAGCGGCGTGGTATGTACTGGGCGCCTTTGGAGTGTTTCTGTATTGGGCGCTGGTTCTCAATAAAGCCATGTACGACAATCCCATCGTCTATCGCATTATGCCTGATGGGAAGGATAGCCTGGTGACTAGAAATATCCATCTCTATGTGCTGCCTCATGTGAAACAAGCCGTCAAGGATGCGCTTTGCCTCGGCGGGGAGGGTTGGTTTCTTGTGGGCTTTACACTCTTTCTCTTGATCGGTAGCGTCGCGGCGATTTTGGATGGATAGGAGGGATAGCTGATGTGGAAGAAATGGACAGCCGCCGCTTTGCTCGTAAGCTTTGCGGCTATGGCAGGCGTTAGCGGATGTGAGGAAATCATAGAAATTACCGGCCCCTGTGCGCCTTACCAGCTCTATGTCTCTGAAATCGAGGGCGACCCGGGCCGCTACGAGCTCGCCTTCGCCCACGCGGGAGAGCGTATCTTCGTAGAGCTTTTCCCTATGGACAAAAGAAAAGGGGAAGGTTACACTGAGTACGAAGCTACAGTAGATGTCGTTCTGGACGGCGAAGACACGCCGAGAGAAAGAAAAATCCACACCTTCCGGGTCTATGACGAAGGCCGCATCGAGTACCAGATCGACCTGGACCCCTGGCAAGAAATCCCCCGCCTCACCGAAGAGGAAAGAGACGCCATGATCGAGGACATAGGCTACACCGCCTACATCTCCGCGAGCCACCAGGACGAGCTGGCGGTGCTAAAGGCGATTTATAGGGGATTGGAAGAAAGCGAGTTGGTTTACTGAATCGTTTTAGGGATAAGGCGCGTTTGACGGTCTCGTCATAGCTTTGAGCCTGGAGCTGGGAGCTTGGAGCTCTGTTTGTGTCTTTAGGTATTTAACTGCATTATGCAAGAGCAGGTAAGCGCGCATGGCCCTGGGCTTCACTGCCTCGCATGCGGACTGGACTCCAAAGGAGCTCCCAGCTCCAAGCTCAAAGCTCCTAGCTATGGCGAAGCAGGTACGCGGGCCATATCCCTTATCCCATATCCCTTATCCCTGTATTACCAAAAGGAGGTACCCTATGAAAAATGTATGGAAACAGATGGGCATTCTTTCGGCGGCGGTATTGGCTGCGCTTTCCCTGGGGCTGCCGATTTCTGATGTATCTGCGAAGGAGAAGGTGATCCTGGACGCGGACATGGTGGATCTTTTCGATGACGGCGTGGCCATGATGATGCTGGCGGAGTCGCCGGATGTGGAGCTCAAGGGAATTACTGTAGTCTTCGGAAATACTTGGGTAGAGACCGGCGCGGCCTCTGCCATCCGTCAGCTGGAGGGCATCGGCCGCGAGGACATCCCTGTCTATATGGGCGTGAATGAAACCACCAGAGAAGGCCGCTTCGCCGGCATGGCGGAGGAGAAAAAAGAATTCGGCCGCCACTTCGACTCCCACTTGGGCGCTGCAGGCTATGACAAGCCCACCTCCTGGCGGGCGGAGTATGAGAAAAATTATAATGCCACGCCCACCATGGCGCCGTCGGCAGAGCGGGCATCTGATTTCATCATTAGGACCATCAAAGGAAATCCGGGGGAAATCACTCTCGTAGTCATCGGCACCGCGGCGAACCTGGCGGAGGCCCTGGAGAAAGCACCGGAAATCGCGCCTATGGTGAAGAAGGTAATTTACATGGCCGGTGCTTTCTTTGAACAGGGAAATGTAATGCCCCATGCGGAATTTAACGTTTGGGCCGATCCGGAAAGTGCAAAGAAGGTCTATCGCGCGCCCTGGACCGAGCAGATTTTCCTCCCTCTGGATGTATGCCATAAGGAAAAGATGGATCATGATGATTTCTTAGACTTAGATGCCCGCATCCACACTGACCACTATCGGGCCATCTGGGAGAATCATTACGCCACGCCTCATTTCCGTGCGGATCCCACATATAAAAATCACATCTGGGACGTCCTGGCGGCAGCAGTAGCCATCGACGAGAACATCATCACCGAAGAGGAAACCCTTCCTATCGACGTGAATGACCAGTACGGCTTGGGCTACGGCGAAACCCTAGCCTTCCGCGGCTACGGCCCCGAAGGCACCCAAAAGGTCCGCATCGTCTACTCCGTAGACCGCCCGAGAATCTGGGAGATGGTACGAGGGGTCTTTGATAGGTTATAAAAGGAATCATTGGCAGAAGTTAGGAGTGAGAAGTGAGGAGTGAGGAGTGATGGTGCGCCGCATCAATTCATATAGCGGCGCGAGCTTTGAAAATAGAAAGTGGGTAAGTGAGTTGATTTTTAAAGCTTGCGGCGCTTTCCAATTTGTGCGCCGCACTACCACTCCTCACTCCTAACTTCTAACTCCTCACTTTTTTACAACACTGTACTTTGCTACAGTGTTTTTTGATTTCCTTTTTTGTATGCTATAGGAAAGAAATTCAATATTTCCAAAGGAGGGAAAGATGATGAAAAAGAAACTGATTTGCGGAATCCTGGCGGCTCTGATGGCTTGCACCTTCGCCGGTTGTGGTGGGGGAAGTGGGGAAAAGCCGAAACCACTTGCGACGGCTACTGTAGCAAACAAAACGGTGGAATTCTACGAAGTAAGTGGCGTAAATTGGAAGGAAGTCGGCACGCCTCGCGCCAATATGGTCAGAGATGGGGATTATTTGTATTTTTCCGCGTCTAAAGAGAAACAGAAAAACAACAATGGTAATTTGTATCAGGTAAAGCTTACAAAGCAAACATTGAGTGGTCTGAAAGAAATTTCCAAAGACGTTAGAGGATACTATCCGATGACAAAGATGGGGAAGGATCTGTGCTTCGTGCATGATAACAAGATAGCTTTCTACGATGGCAAGGAAGTGCACGATACAACGATAGGACGTGCCAATGACGCTGCCTTTGTGGCATCCGGAAATCAGAATGAAATCTATCAGTATCATACCGGAAAGATAGCCATAGAAAGAGCCAAGATTGATAACGGAAAACTGGTCAGCGGAGAGATGCTTGTCATGCTGCCGAAGGAGTATGGTCGTATATCCGGAACGGTTCTTGTAGCAGAAAAGAACACGGTATATTTCCAGTTTAACTCTGTCATGCCCAATGGTGGAAATATGCATCGTGTAGAAGCCTATGATACGAGCGGAAAGATGAAATATGGCATTGATATCAGTAGTGCTAATAAGAAGATGATTGTCACCGCGAACTATGTGCTGGTACCTGATAAAAAAGACAAGGTTAAGATCTATGACAAGAAAGATGGCAAAGAAATCGGTGAATTTGAGCTCCCCAAAGGAATCACCCTTATTTCCTCCTGCGAAGCCGGAAATGATAGTGCTGTATTCGTCGGGAATAACCAGGAAAAGATGTTTAGAATGAATATAACCTAATCCGCCCTTTACCGGATAGTGGTTTCATCGGTGGTGCCAGTGGCAGCCAAACGCGTGCTGATCACCGATCACCGACCACCGACCACCGACTACCGACTACTTTTCCATTTACACCACCCAATTTCATAGAGTATGATACATATAGCATTTCCTGTACTTTTATAAAGGAGGATTACATATGGGTTTGATCAAAGCAGCTATTGGATCCGTCGGCGGGGTATTGGCCGACCAGTGGAAAGAATTTATATACTGTGACTCTCTCGATGCGAATACATTGATGGTGAAGGGCCAGAAGCGCACCAGCTCCCAGGGCCGCAGCTCGAATACCAGCGGCGAGGATAATATCATTTCCAATGGGTCCCGCATCGCTGTCAGCGTGGGCCAGTGTATGATGATTGTGGAGCAGGGCAAGGTGGTAGAGCTCTGTAATGAGCCCGGCGAATTTGTTTACGACAAATCCACGGAGCCCTCCATTTTCACCGGTGACCTGAAGACCGGCATGAAGGATATGTTTAAGAAAATGGGCGAACGCTTCACCTTTGGCGGCGACACCGGCAAAGACCAGCGGGTGTACTATTTCAATATGAAGGAAATCCTGGGAAATAAGTACGGCACCCCCAGCGAAATCCCCTTCAAATCCTTCGACAATGTGACTGGCCAGGTGCTCACCATGCGCATCCGTTGCTTCGGCGAATACAGCTATCACATCATGGATCCGCTGCTCTTCTACACCAATGTGGCAGGCAATGCGGAAGATCGCTATGACAGAAGCAACCTGGATAGCATGCTCCGCACCGAGCTTCGCACGGCGCTCCAGCCGGCCTTTGCGAAGCTCTCGGCTCTCAAAATCGACTACACCGAGCTCCCTGGCCATACCATGGAGCTGGCAGATGCGCTGAATGAAATCCTTTCCAAGAAATGGAGAGAGCTCCGCGGTATCGAAATCGTTTCCTTTGGCGTGGACAGCATCAAAGCGAACGAAGACGACGAAGCGAAGCTGCAGAAGGTACAGATGGGTCTCTCCATGTCGAATCCGAATATCGCCATGGGCGTCATGGCCGATGCGACGGCAGACGCTATGAAGCTGGCCGCAGCAAACGAAGGCGGCATGGGCGCGGCTATGGGATTCATGGGCATGAATATGGCCAACGGCGCCGGCATGGGCATGTATGGCCAGATAGCCGCTCAGCAGCAGGCTATGGCCGCTCAGCAGGCTCAGATGGCGCAGCAGCCGCAGGCTCCGGCAGCACCGGCAGGCTGGACTTGCTCTTGTGGACAGACAGGAAATACCGGCAAATTCTGCGCCGGCTGCGGCAAGCCGAAGGAAGAACCGAAACCGGCGGCAGAGACCTGGGACTGCGAATGTGGGAATAAAGGAAATACAGGGAAATTCTGTATGGAATGTGGCAAGCCGAAACCCACCGCTCCCGCCGGCTGGGCCTGCCCCTCCTGCGGCACCGTGAACCAGGGCAAATTCTGCATGAACTGCGGCAGCAAGAAACCGGAAGCCGCTCCGCTCTACAAATGTGATAAGTGCGGCTGGCAGCCCGAGGATCCCCACCACCCGCCGAAATTCTGCCCCCAGTGCGGCGATCCATTCAATGATGATGATAAGGTGTGAGATCCAAGGGACAAGGGATAGGGGATAAGGGATAAGGCGCATTTGACTGCTGCGTCAATAGCGCCTGGCCCTCTTCTCTGAAGAGGGTGCCCGCAGGGCGGGTGATGCTCCGCTATTTCCCTCCTTCCAAAGGAGGTTACATGGAGAAAGCGCGCTGACTTTCCAAATTTGCGGCGCTTCTTAACTTGTGCGCCGCACCACCCCTTGAACCCTGTCCCCCGAACCCTGAACCCTTTTAGAAAAAACGTTCGCGTGCTATCTGTCGCTCGAACGGTATTCTTTCAAGCTTTAATAAAGCGAGGTGACTTATATGGCCGATACATCTGTTAGCTATACCTGTCCGAATTGCGGGGGACCATTGGATTTCAATCCCAGTGACCAGAAGGTACAATGTCCTTACTGCGATACGGAATTTGATGTCAAAACAATAGAAGACCTGTTTGCGAAGAAACAGGAAAAGGCGGTAGAAGCCGAAAAGGCGAAGGAAGCCAAGTGGGAGACTGCGGCAGCCGGCGGCGAATGGAGCGAAGAGGAAGCGGCCATGATGAAGGCGGTGACCTGCTCCTCCTGCGGCGCGGAAATCGTGTGTGATGGAAATACCATGGCCACTGAATGTTGCTACTGCGGCAACCCGACGCTGCTTCCCGCCAAATTTGATGGCATGCTGAAGCCGGACTACGTGATCCCCTTCAAGAAGACGAAGGAAGAGGCGGTAGCTGCGCTGAAGGAATTTTATAAGGATAAGCCACTCCTTCCGGCGGCCTTCACGGCGAATAACCGCGTAGAAGATATCCAACCTATGTATGTGCCATTCTGGCTCTTTGATTCCAAGGTCAGCGC
>CAVKMC010000043.1:0-10470 GCA_963657285.1 Agathobacter sp. | reverse complement strand
TCCTCTTCATGTTCTCCTCCATGTTCTTCACCTTAGCCACCATCGGCATGGTGCCGCGGCTGAAGATGACCCATGAGTGGGAGCCCCTTGTGAAATCTGGAAATCCATTTCTTCTGGCCGTAAAGCTCGTCCCCTACATGGGCTGCCTTCTGGTGGCCTTCTTCGTGGGCATGGCGATCCTTCGCCTTTTGGGAAATATGGTTTTCGCAGGAAATATGATTTCCTTCTTCCTGACCCAGCTGCTCTACCTGCCAGCATTGGGACTTCTGTCCCTTCTCTTCGGCTGGACCGCGGCGAACCCCGGCATCGCCAATAGCCGCATGATCCTCCTCATCCCCGGCGGCTTCATCTTAGGCGGCGCCACCGCACCGATCTCCCTCTACGAACCTTGGGTGGTGTGGTTCTCCCATCTTTTCCCTTTGACCTGGGAATTTAATTTCGTCCGAGACATCATCCTCCGCGGCGCCGGCCTCCTCCAAATGGTGGACATCCTGGGCGGCTTCCTCCTCTACCTGGCCGCCATCGTCCTCCTCTTCTGCTTTGCCTTTGAACGGGCGAGGAAGGCAGTAGGGTAATCGGTAGTCGGGACGCGCGTACCTGCTTCGTTATAGCTAGGAGCTTTTAGCTATGAGCTTGGAGCTCCGCTGGAGTCAGTAGGCATGCTTGGCGTTAGTAAAAAGTGGCTTGGGACATTTTACCTATATCGTATGGCATGCTTGCTGACGCCAAAAGAGCTCCAAGCTCCAGGCTCCAAGCTCCTAGCTATGGCGAAGCAGTCAAATGCGCTCTGACCACCGATACACAAATGAAAGGTTGTGAGCAAAATGGAAAATGTGCAGCGTATCTTAGTTCCCTTAGACGGCTCCACTTGTGCGAAGCGGGCCTTTGACTGGGCGGCGTCTCTCTCGAAGGCTTACGGCGCAGAGCTGGTGCTTCTCTATGTGGTCGATATGAATCAAAAGCTTTCCGCCTTGGACCGCGTGGCCATGAGCGGCTATGAGCCGGCGATTTTCAAAATGGAAGGGGAGAAGCTCCTTTCCTCCTACCAGAAGGAAGAGCCTTCCATTTCTATGACCGCCGAGGTCTTGATCGGCTCGCCGGCAGAGCAAATTATTTCTGCCGCAGAGAAATACAAGGCCGACCTCATCGTCATGGGCAGCCGCGGCCAGAGCCAAGTGAAGCAAGTCGTCATGGGCAGCGTCAGCCAGTATGTCCTGCACCACGCGGACTGTCCGGTGATGGTTGTCAGATAGATTTTAGGGATAAGGTGCGCTTGACTGCTTCCTCATAGCTAGGAGCTAGGAGCCTGGAGCTCGGAGCTTTTTTTGCGCTAGGAAGCAGTCATATGGTAGCAGCAAAAAGCCTCTCGCTACTTTTTGATAACGCTAAGCGTGCCCACTGACTCCGGCGGAGCTCCAAGCTCCAGGCTCCAAGCTCCTAGCTATGAGGAGGCAGGTATGCGCGTCCTGACGACCGACTACTTCTATCCCTGGGTCCTATGGCTGCATAACCCGACTGAGATCCCCCCTCGGTATCACGTAACCACTCTCTCCATAAAAATATTTCCCTACCAAGGTTACGGTTATGCAGCCATAGGACTCACGGATGGAAGGAGCACCGACAGCGCGATTGCTGATTACATTTCCTCTTCCATGGTGTATAATAAAGAGAATGAGAAGCAGGAAGCGGAGACATGCGGACTGCTTCATGTCTTCGTGAAGGGGGAATTCCAATGACAATCACCTATATTTTGCAGGTACTCCATGGAGTCGAAGCAGGCCATACGGAAGAAGCTTTGAACATCGCCGACCTGGATGGCGAGCTGCAGAAAGCACTTCGCCGCGTGAAGAGAAGTGTGATTCGTCTCAGAAATCGGGCGCAGTACGAGCTCGGCGAGATGGATCGCATCAAGGCGGCTTCCACTTCCGGCCATATGGAGCACTTCACCAAAGCCTGGGTGAAGATCCAGCACTTTGACTTGGACGACTGCAAGGGACTCAAGGGCATCGAAGATTTCCTGAATGATGGCTTCAAGGTAGAAGAAATGATCGCCCAGGCCGATAAGATCGCCAGCCTCAGCAGCATGAGCATCGGCGCCTTCTCGCCTATGGAATTGGGATTTGGCATCTTAGAGCCCTTTGCCACACTCCCGTCCTTGTCCATCGATAACCATCGCTTCCACCAGCTGGACCCGGTCTATATCCACCAGCTCATCGAAGAGCTCACCACCTATCAGACCCAGGTGAGAGAGCTCACGGAGAATCTGGTAGAGGTGGTTGAGTGCGCTAGAGACAAAGCAGACTGCCTCGCCGCTCTCACCGATTACTTCATCGACGGCATCGATGACCTGGAAACCATCCTCGACCGCAAGGGCATCGACTGGACCTTCTACTCCAAGCCGGAGAAAATGCAGATCGCCAGATGCCTGCAGGTGGCCCAGCTCATCGCCATCCTCTTCCCGCAGCTTTTGGATGAAAAGGGAAAGGTCAGCGAGAGAAGCAAGAGAAGAATCGCCATCGCCAAGAAGGAGCTCTCCTTCCGTGACGCATAAAGAAAACCGCAGCTCGAAAGAGCTGCGGTTTTTCAAATGTCAGCTGCTTGCCTGCTTTCTCATAGCTAGGAGCTAGGAGCCTGGAGCTAGGAGCTTCTTTGGTGTCAGTAGTCATGATTAGCCGTGGTGCTTATGAGGGCGCGCGTTTGGCGGTCTTGTTCTATGAATCTATCGCCAAGAATGCTTATTGACGGTAACGGAGCTCCAAGCTCCAAGCTGAAAGCTCCTAGCTATGGCGAAGCAGGTACGCGGTTTACTATTTCAAAAACTCGCGGCGCTTCTTAATTTGCGCGCCGCACCTTCACTCCTCCCTCCTAACTCCTCCCTCCTCACTTTGGTGGTGTTGCATCTTACCCCTTATCCCTTGCCACTTATCCCTTGCCCCCCAATTTCCCATACTCCCTTCCTTCCCATCTGTGATATAATAGGAGAAACAAAATCATGGGAAGCTCTAGGTACGGATATCATGAAGCTTATGCAGGACGTTCTGCATCACACTGGGAAGCGGTTTTCGCATGCCCAGCCTTTAGAGGTTCCCATCACGAAGGAACCATTCAAAAGGAGGAAGTGCTATGTCTATTGCATTTATTCTGCGTATGATCGCATCGGCTGTCAGTGGAAATCCGGTTTCTGCCAGACCGGAAAGCATCAATGGAGAAATTGATCGGGCCAAGAGAAGAGCCACCAAGCGCATCAATCGTGCGAAGGTTCGGGCGCAGACGGAGCTCGGTGAGCTTGACCGTGTCCGCATCACATTGATGAGCGGCGACATGAAGAAATTCACCTCTCTCTTTGCGCAGCTTCACAATGTAGATTTCCATGACTGCGATACCCTGACAGGCCTGGAGCATTTCAATAAGGAAAGAAAAAATTGGAAGGAACTGGAGCGCCTCTCCGCGAAAGCTATGAGCGTCATGACCCTGAATGGCGCCATGGAGGCCATGGGCTTTGGTGCCGGCGTGCTGGATCAGTATGCGGTAGTACCGGACATCGTAGGCCTTGACTACAAAGCTGCAGAAGCTCATGACGTAGAAGCCCTGAAGGATGTGAGCGGCCGCTTGCAGGAATTCCAGCAGACCGTGAAGAAGATGTGCACCCGCATGCAGGGAATCCGCCGCGAAGCTCGCCAGGCAGAAGACGCACTCCTGGATCTCTCTGACTATTTCGAGGACGGCATCGAAGATATTCGCCGCATCCAGGTGGCAGCCGGCTATGACTGGACCAAGTACAGCAGTGCCCAGAAGATCCTCATCGGCCGCACCGCCCAGATCGCTCGCCTCATCCGCGCCCTCTCGGAAATCCGTTTCCTCACCGACGAAGCAGACCTTCGCCCGGAAATCCAGGAAGCCATCGAAGCCTCTGAAGAGCTGCTCGACGAACTGGGAGCGTAATGGTAGTCGGTGCTCGGTAGTCGGTAGTCGGGTTCCGCGTATCAGTTGACAAAGATAGAAAGCCACCAAGGAAAAGAAATTTCACGTTTCCTTGGTGGCTTTTTGTTTTACCAATTTATCACGACAAGAGAGCCCCTCCTTACCGGTGAATTCCCACCGACTACCGGTAACCGATAACCGGTAACCGATCACCGACCACCGATCACCGACCACCGATCACCGACCACCGACTACCAGCCACCGACCACCGACTACCGACCACCGATTACCGACTACTATCATCCCTTTCCCTTTTCCCAGAAAATAAAGTATAATAAGTATATATTTACATACCCGATCATTTCAAAGAGGAGATGGATGTATGGCGAAGAAATGGAAAAAGTATATGGCCGCACTTGGCTTTGGCATTTTTCTTTTATCGGCAAGCAGTGCTGATGCGATGGAGACCTATTATCTGAATAACGATCCCACCCTTCCCATGATCCAGAATACGGGTGGTATCTATAATGATGGGCACACGGGACTTTTCATGGATCTGTCCACGCTCTCCATCGAAGGGATTTTCAAGGATGGATTGGCCGCGAAGGTGACGGTGTGGGAGCTGGAAACCGGTAAGCTCTCCGAGAGCCGGACGCTCCATGTGCGCTATGCGGACACTGACAAGGCTTGGGTGCTTGGGACCGATGGCAAGTGGCAGGAAACTGCCGAAGGCGCAGAGGACCCGGCGTCCATGGCTGTTCATTTCGTGAAGCAGGAAATGGGAAATGATGCCCGCCGCGATGAATTCATGGGACAGATCGAAAAGCTGGCCATGGAGAATCCCGGTGAGCCGCCGTCTATCGTCCCTGCCAATGCGGTGCCTTTGAAATCTGTAAAGAAGGCAGAAAAGAAGGAAGCGCCGGCGAAAGCAGAAAAGACGACTGCCAAGGCGGATAAAACCAAAAAGACTTCCGCAAAAGCTACGCCGAAGAAAAGTGTAGTGAAGCAGAAGAAGGAAACCAAAAAGAAAAATCCGGAACCAAAAGAAGAAGTGGTGGTGACCATCACCGAAGCGCCGAAGGTGGAAATCACCCAGTCGGATCCGGTGAAGGTGAGCATTACGTGAGAAATTGGTAGTCGGTAGTCGATTTAGTAGTCGATTTAGTAGTCGGTAGTCAGTGGTCGGTACGCGCCTTCTGCAGCGTGACCCCCTTCCTTTGGAAGGGGGAGGGCCCGCAGGGCGGGGGTTAGCTGAACGTCTCGAGCCAACCTCCACCGCATGGCGGTCCCCCTCCTTCCGGAGGAAGGAGGTCACACTGCGGAAAGCACAGCCCGACCACCGACTACCGACTACCGACTACCGACTACTAAACCACCACCGCGATTTCACAAAATATACAAAAGAGGGATACTATGGCAAAACGTTATTACGAGCTCCATGTGGCAGGCTGCGTGCGGCAGCTGCCGATTTTGAATATTTCCGATACCATGGCGATCGCCGGATTTCTTCCTTTGGGAGATACGGAGCTGATCGTAGCCACCGGGAAGGCGCTGGCAGAGAAGGTGCCGGAGGGAACTGACATCATCCTTACCGCCGAGGCCAAGGGTATCCCGATTGCCCAGGAAATGGCGCGGGTCCTTGGGATGAAGCGCTACGTCATTGCGAGAAAAGCGCTGAAGGCCTACATGGAGGATCCTATCTATGTAGAGGATGAATCCATCACTACCGCCGGCCGGCAGCGGCTTTACCTTGATAAGCCGGATGTGGAGCTCCTCAAGGGGAAGCATGTCCTCCTGGTGGACGACGTGATCAGCACTGGCGGCTCTATGAAGGCCATGACCGAATTGGTGGCCAAGGTGGGAGCTACCGTAGCAGGGCAGATGGCCATCCTCGCCGAAGGAGACGCAGCGGATCGAAAGGATATTATTTTCTTGGAAAAACTTCCGCTCTTTGATGCAGAGTGATTTCCGGATATGATATAATGTCATAATATTTATATTTCCAAAACACAAATTTTCCTACAGGAGGAACCCGATGAAACATCAGGAAATTGTGATGATTGTTGACTTTGGCGGACAGTACGCCCAGCTGATCGCTCGCCGCGTACGCGAATGTGGCGTATACTGCGAAATCCTGCCATACAACAAGAGCGCAAAAGAAATCTTGGCTCAGAATCCGAAAGGCGTTATTTTCTCCGGCGGCCCATCTAGCGTCAATGCGGAAAATGCACCACAGATCGATGCGGATATTTTCAAAGCCGGCGTGCCGATCCTTGGCATCTGCTATGGCATGCAGCTCATGGCGAAGACCCTGGGCGGCGAAGTATCCAAGCCGGAAAAACACGAATACGGCCATACTGATTTCTATAGAAATGGCAGCTCTGCCCTCTTCGAAGGAGTCTCTGAAAAGACCGCTGTATGGATGAGCCACGGCGATGCTGTCACCGATATGCCGGCGGGCTTCGGTCTCACCGGTCACACCGACCTGACGCCCACCGCAGCGATGGCTGACGAAGCACGCCGCTTCTATGCGGTGCAGTTCCATCCGGAAGTGGTACACACTCCGGAAGGCACCACCATGCTGGAAAACTTCCTCTTCAAGATCTGCGAATGTGAAGGCGGCTGGTCCATGGGCAACTACATCGACATCGCTGTAGAAAATATTCGCGAAAAAGTAGGAAATCACAATGTCATCTGCGCCCTCTCCGGCGGCGTAGACTCCTCTGTAGCTGCTGTGCTGGTTCACAGAGCCATCGGCGACCAGCTCACCTGCGTCTTCGTAGACCACGGCTTCCTCCGCCTCGGCGAAGCAGAACAGGTCGTAGATACCTTCACCAATAAATTTAACATGAAGCTGGTGCACATCGATGCATCCAAGCACTTCATGTCCCTCTTGGAAGGCGTCACCGAACCGGAAAAGAAGAGAAAGACCATCGGCGCCGAATTCATCCACACCTTCCAGGAAGAAGCAAACAAGCTGGAAGATGTGAAATTCCTCGTACAGGGTACCCTCTATCCTGACGTCGTCGAAT
This sequence comes from Agathobacter sp., assembly GCA_963657285.1. GTDB lineage: Bacteria > Bacillota > Negativicutes > Veillonellales > Dialisteraceae > Dialister. The sequence continues at coordinate 3,517 of CAVKMC010000043.1, read as the reverse complement.
CCGGTACCGCTACCGCTTCCACCATCAAATCCCATCACAACGTAGGCGGCCTCCCGAAGGATATGAAATTCTCTCTCATCGAACCGCTTCGCGAGCTCTTCAAGGACGAAGTCCGTGAACTGGGCCGCCAGCTGGGCCTTCCCGAAGAGGTGGTCAACCGTCAGCCATTCCCGGGCCCGGGCCTTGCCATCCGCATCATCGGCGACATCACTCCGGAAAGACTGGACATCCTGCGCCGCGCTGACTTCATCGTGAGAGATGTGATCCATAAGCACGGCCTCGACAATACCATCTGGCAGTCCTTCGCCGTACTCCCCGCAGCTATCCGCTCCGTCGGTGTACAGGGCGACGAAAGAACCTACGACTACACCGTAGGCATCCGCGCCGTCACCAGCTCCGATGGTATGACCGCAGACTACTTCCGCTTCCCCTGGGAAGTCTTGGACGAAATGAGCCGCCGCATCTGCAACGAAGTGGCCGGCGTAAACCGCGTAGTCTACGACATCACCTCTAAGCCACCGAGCACCATCGAGTGGGAATAAGATTTCTTTAGAAATAAGAGCTTTCTATCTCTTGATTGAGAGGAGAGCTTTTATTTTGCCTGCGTGAGCGGAAGAGGTTTGTGAGAATGAGAGAAAATATGAAAATATATGAAGTGCTGAATCGAAATCAGCCGCTTGTGGAAATACTTTTACAGCTGTGGGAGCGCTCCGTCCGGGCGACGCACCTATTTCTTTCAGATGGGGAAGTGAAGAGGATCCGAGAGTACGTGCCGCAGGCTTTGGAGGAGGTAGAGCATCTGATCGTTGCTGAAGCGGGAAATCTTGTGGCTTTCATGGGAACCGAGAAGGGGCGACTGGAGATGCTATTCATCGAGCCGAAGGAAAGAGGCAAGGGTATCGGCAAAGAATTGCTTCGCTACGGCATTGAGACCTACGCGATTCGTGAAGTCACTGTGAATGAACAAAATCCGCAGGCTATAGGATTTTATGAACAGATGGGATTTGAAATCTACAAGCGAACCGATCTGGATGAGGAGGGGAATCCCTATCCCCTTCTGTACATGAAGCGGAGGAAGTAGTGGAAGGTGATGGGGAAGAAAATAAGGAAGAGGCTGAATGATTATATGGCTCTACCATATCGCATAGAAGTTGTAAAAGACGAGAATGAAGGCGGTTTTGTTATTTCCTATCCCGATTTGCCGGGCTGCATATCTTCGGGAGAGACATTGGAAGCGGCGATGGAAAATCTTCAAGACGCCAAGAGGGTGTGGCTCATGGCTGCGCTGGAAGATGGCTTGGAAATTCCTTTTGTATAAAATTTAGAAAATAGAAAAATCCCCGGTCTCCTTTACGAGACCAGGGGCTTTTTTTATAATGGAGGAAATATATTTCTACGAGGCGAATTTTCATGATTTCTTATATGAAACAAAATATAGACCTGTCCGCGGCGCTGCTCTTGGCTTTGGTGACGGCCTGCTTCAGAGAAATCGATCCGGCGGCTCTTTGGGGGACGCTGAATTTTTCTCTCCTGGCGCTTCTCTTTTGTCTCATGGCCATTGTGGCAGGGCTCAGGCAGTTTGGATTTTTTACCAAAGTTTTTTCCTTGCTCTTCCGCGAGCACATGAGGAGCCGGAGCGTCTCCCGCTTTTTTATTTTCATTTGCTTCTTCACTTCCATGGCCTTCACCAATGATGTGTCCCTCATCATCTTTGTGCCCCTTGCGATTTCCATTTTCAAGGACGCCCGAGCGCTGCGGCTGGTGATTCCCGTCCTCACCTGGCAGACCATCGCCGCGAACTTGGGGAGCATGCTGACGCCCATCGGAAATCCGCAAAATCTTTTTATTTATTCGCACTACGAATTGGGGCTTCCGGAATTTTTGAAAATCACCGGCCCTGTGACGGCGCTCTCGGGATGCCTGTTGTACCTCGCCAGCTTCACCCTGGAGGACCGGCCCATCGACTGGAAGGCGGCTGCCGGCGCAGAAATGCCGAAGGGGAAGGTGGCGTTTCTACTTTTCCTATTTCTCCTTTGCCTTCTGGAGGTGCTGCGGCTCTTTCCGATTTCCTATCTCTTGGCGGCGGTGATGCCGTCCATCTTTTTGCTGGATAGAAATCTTTTCAAAGAGGTGGACTACAAGCTGCTGCTGCTTTTCCTCTTTCTTTTCATTGCGGTAGGAAATCTGACTCACATCCCCGGCCTAGCGGACAGTCCCAGGACCTGGCTCGCCGGTCACGAATTTTGGATTTCCCTCCTGCTCTCCCAAGTGATCAGCAACGTGCCCGCCACCGTGATGCTCTCGCCTTACACGGAGAACTACACGGCCCTCCTTCTGGGCGTCAACGTAGGCGGTCTTGGCACACTCATCGCCTCCATGGCCAGCCTCATTTCCTTCAAAGCCTACCTCTCCATGCGCTTCCACTTCGCCAAGGCCTACCTTCTCATGTTCACCGGCGCGAATCTTTTCTTCCTGGCAGTGCTCGTAGGATTTTATTTGCTCGTTTTGTTATAGCTGGAAGCCATACCTGTGTGGCACCGATAACCGATAACCGATGACCGGTAACCGATAACCGATAACCGATAACCGATAACCGATGACCGGTAACCGATAACCGATAACCGATAACCGATAACCGATGACCGGTAACCGATAACCGATAACCGATAACCGATAACCGATGACCGGTAACCGATAACCGATAACCGATAACCGATAACCGATCACCGACTACCAATTACCGATTACTGATCACCGACTACCAATTACCGACTACTAACCACCGACTACCGACTACCGACTACCGACTACAATTTTCCAAACGGAGGAAATAAAATGATCTATACATCCCGCTACGCCTCGCCCTTGGGCGAGATGCTCCTAGCCGCTGATGAAGAAGGCCTCCTGGGCGCGTGGTTCGAGGGCCAGAAATTTTTCGCCTTCCGTCTTCCCGAGGAGCGCACGGAAAAGGAAACAGAAATCCTTCGCTTGACAAAGAAATGGCTGGACTTATATTTCGCAGGAAAAGAGCCTACCTTCACGCCGCCGCTTCATCTCATGGGCACGCCCTTCCGCTTGGCAGTGTGGGAAAAGCTCCGTCAAATTCCTTACGGGAAGACCGTGACCTACGGAGAACTGGCCAAGGAAATTGCAGCCGATAGAAATGCGCCCCGCATGTCTGCCCAAGCCATCGGTGGCGCGGTGGAGCACAATCCCATTTCCATCATCGTCCCCTGTCACCGTGTCCTAGGCGCCGGCGGCACTCTCACCGGCTACGCCGGCGGCATCGGAAGAAAGGCGCGTCTTTTGGAGTGGGAGAAACGAGATAATGAGAAATTGAGAAATTGAGATAATGGAAATGTGTTTCCCTGGCCCGACGAGAGTGGTCCCCTGGAGAACTAATGCTATTAAGTTAAGGGCTTTATGCTGAGGGTCAGTATAGAGTTGTGGCTCTAGCCTTACGGGAGTAGACCCTTGGAGAAGGGTCGCGCGATAGCGCCGGATAGAAATGCGCCGC
>CAVKMC010000042.1:0-10702 GCA_963657285.1 Agathobacter sp. | reverse complement strand
GCCTTCCACCATTCACCGGCGGCCTGGTGGGCTATTTCTCCTATGACTACATCAAGTACGCCGAGCCCACGCTGCAGCTCACCAGCGAGGAGAATGCCGATTTCCAGGACGTGGACCTGATGCTTTTTGATAAGCTCATCGTTTTCGATGCATTCAAGCAGAAGCTCATCCTCATCTGCGGCGTCTACACCGACGATCTGGAGATTTCCTATGCCAAAGCTGAAAAGACCCTGGACGATATGGCAAAGCTCCTCCAAAGCGGCGCCCGCGCGGTCTTCAAGCCCCTCCAGCTGGAAACGCCCCTCACACCGGCGCATGATGAAAAAGCATTTTCCACTATGGTGGAGCACGCAAAGCACCACATTTTTGAAGGCGATATTTTCCAGGTGGTCCTGTCGAATCCGCTCACCGCTAAGGCTAGCGGCAGCATTTTCGACGTGTACCGGACGCTGCGCGTCATGAATCCGTCGCCCTACATGTTTTATTTCGTCAGTGACGATGTGGAAATCGCCGGCGCTTCCCCAGAAACCCTGGCAAAGCTGCAGGACGGCCGCCTCTACACCTTCCCCCTGGCCGGCACCCGTCCTCGCGGCCGCACGCCGGTGGAAGACGATGCCCTGGAGAAAGGGCTCCTCGCCGACGAGAAGGAAATCGCCGAGCACAATATGCTGGTGGACCTGGGCCGTAATGACCTGGGCCGCATCAGCCGCATCGGCTCGGTGAAGGTGACCCGCTACATGGACGTGCTCCGCTACTCCCACGTCATGCACATCGGCTCCACGGTGGAAGGCGACATTCGCGAGGACAAGGACGCAGTGGACGCCATCGACTCCGTCCTCCCGGCAGGCACCCTCTCCGGCGCGCCGAAGCTTCGGGCCTGCGAAATCATTCAAGAGGAGGAATCCCGCAAGCGCGGCATCTACGGCGGCGCCATCGGGTATTTGGATTTCTCAGGAAATATGGATACCTGCATCGGCATCCGCTTAGCCTACAAGAAAAATGGTACCCTCTGCATCCAATCCGGCGCCGGCCTCGTGGCTGACAGCGTCCCGGCCAAGGAATACCAGGAATGTATCAATAAAGCGAAAGCCATGGTCACTGCCATCGAAGCCGCAGAAGGAGGACTGGAATGATTATACTCATCGACAACTACGACAGCTTTTCCTACAATCTTTACCAGCTGGCCGGGAGCCTGTACCCGGACATCCGAGTCATCAGGAATGACGCCTATAACTTAGAGGAAATCGAAGCCATGCGCCCCGAGGCGATCCTCATCTCCCCGGGCCCCGGCCGCCCGGAGGACGCCGGCGTCTCCATCACCGCCATCCCCTACTTTGCCGGGAAGCTCCCGATCCTTGGCGTGTGTCTGGGCCACCAAGCCATCTGCAAAGCCTTCGGCGCCACGGTCTCCTATGCGAAGGAGCTGGTGCATGGCAAGGCCGATGACGTGACCTTAGACACCGAAAGTCCGCTCTTTCAAAATATGCCAAAGGTCATTAAAGCCGCCCGCTACCATTCCCTCGCCGCTATCGCCTCCACCATGCCGGACACCTTGAAGGTCACCGCCACCACCGACGACGGCGAAATCATGGCAGTGGAACACAGGGACTACCCCATCTACGGCCTCCAATTCCACCCCGAATCCATCATGACCCCCGAGGGCCACAAGATCCTGGAAAACTTCTTTGCCATCGCCCGCGCTTCGAAGCATTGAAAGTTTGAGAAAACAAGAAAAACGAGATGAAAGAGCACTTTCGTAAGTGCATCCTTCATCTCGTTTTTCTTTAAGCAATTATCACGCCTACCTGCTTCGTCATAGCTAGGAGCTTGGAGCTTGGAGCTCCGGTAGAGCCAGTAGGCATGCTCAGCGGTGTACTCATAGAGCAGGTCGCATTTAACTACTTCGTCATTGTCTCGTGGGACGAGCATACACTCTTTAGCTAGCGCAAAGCAGCCAAACGCGTCTTGCTCCGCGCGTACACCACTGCGTGTGCCTACTGACTCTAGCCAAGCTCCAAGCTCAAAGCTCCAGGCTCCTAGCTATGACGATGCAGTCAAACGCGCCTTGCTCCGCGCGTACACCACTGCGTGTGCCTACTGACTCTAGCCAAGCTCCAAGCTCAAAGCTCCAGGCTCCTAGCTATGACGATGCAGTCAAACGCGCCTTGCTCCGCGCGTACACCACTGCGTGTGCCTACTGACTCTAGCCAAGCTCCAAGCTCAAAGCTCCAGGCTCCTAGCTATGACGATGCAGTCAAACGCGCCTTGCTCCGCGCGTACACCACTGCGTGTGCCTACTGACTCTAGCCAAGCTCCAAGCTCAAAGCTCCAGGCTCCTAGCTATGACGATGCAGTCAAACGCGCCTTGCTCCGCGCGTACACCACTGCGTGTGCCTACTGACTCTAGCCAAGCTCCAAGCTCAAAGCTCCAGGCTCCTAGCTATGACGATGCAGTCAAACGCGCCCGACTACCGACTACCGACCACCGACTACTTTTCAGCGAACGGATCCTCTTCCGCATTTCTATTATTGAGTATTTCATCCAGCGTCTTCATAGGGCACATGGAGCCGCACATGGTGCAGGTCGCCTCGTCCTCGGGGATGCTGCTCTCTCTGTAGCGGCGCGCTTTGCCCGGGTCGATGGCGAGCGGGATCATGCGATGGAAGTCCACCTTTCTTCTAGCCCAGCTCATTTCCTCGTCCCATTTCTCTGCGCCCTTCACGCCCTTGGCGATGTCGGCGGCGTGGCAAGCGATTTTCGAAGCCACGATGCCTTCATGCACATCATCCAGGTCCGGCAGACGGAGATGCTCCGCCGGAGTGACGTAGCAGAGGAAATCAGCGCCGCAAGCCGCTGAGAGAGTCCCGCCGATGGCCGCGGTAATGTGGTCGTAGCCCGGTGCCACGTCGGTGACGATGGGTCCCAGCACGTAGAGCGGCGCGCCGTGGCACAGCTTCTTCGCCACCTCCACATTCATGCGAATATCGGAAATCGGCATGTGCCCCGGTCCCTCTACCATGACCTGCACACCGGCAGCTCTGGCCCGCTGCACCAGCTCGCCCAGATTGATGAGTTCAGAAATCTGCACTGCGTCGGTGGAGTCATGGCCGCATCCGCTGCGGCAGCCATCGCCCAAGGAGAGCGTGACATCATATTTCTTCAAAAGCTCCATGAGACGGTCGAACTGTTCATAGAAAGGATTTTCCTTCCCGTGCATGTACATCCAAGCAAAGAGCACAGAGCCGCCGCGAGAAACCAGGTTTGTGATTCTTTTATTTCTCATGATATGCTTCGCCGTCTCCCGGTTGAGACCTGCATGGATGGTCATGAAGTCCACGCCGTCCTTCGCGTGGCGCTCCACCACGGAGAAGAGGTCGTCGGCGGTCATGTCCTTCAGACCCTTGTGCAGCACGCCCTTCACGTCGTACATGGGCACGGTGCCGATGGCCGCCGGGCTATGCTCCACCAGCCACTGACGGAATGGCGCGGTCTCGCCAAAGCAGGAGAGATCCATGATGGCCTCGGCGCCCATGTCCCAGGAGAGCTTCGCCTTCGCCTGCTCGGTGTCGTAATTGCACACGTCAGAAGAAATCCCCAGATTCACATTCATCTTCGTCCGAAGCCCCTTGCCGATAGCATAGGGATGGAGGGACTTGTGATAGATATTCGCCGGCAGCACGATGGTGCCCGCTGCGATCCCTTCTCGTATAAATTCCGCGCTGACCCCTTCGTCCTTCGCTGCGCTTTCCATTTCCTTCGTGATGATGCCCTGCCGAGCTGCTTCCAGTTGTGTCATAGTGTCCTCCCAAAATCTCCAATAAAAAAATCCGCCTATGGCGGATGTGCTAACGTAGCCTTGGAAGTGCTGACCTCTCAGAGCCCTAGCGCTTCCCTCGCTTCCTTACGTCGGTATGATCCGCATCAAGTTCAAAGGGTCGGCGCAAAGCCTCTCAGCCCGTCAAGGACTCCCCTAGCTGGCTCTATTATATAGCGGCGGGAAGGGAGAAGCAAGGGAACGCAAAGGGATATGGGATATGGGATATGGCGCGTTTGACTGCTTCGACATAGCTTTGAGCCATCAGCTTGGAGCTTGGAGCTCGGCTGGTGTCAGTAGACATACTTGGCATTGGATTCAGGAAGCGAGGCGCGATTCCCAGCTCCTATGCTTTGCGCCAAGCATGCTTACTGCCGCCAAAGAAGCTCCAAGCTCCAAGCTAAAAGCTCCTAGCTATGGCGAAGCAGGTACGCAGGCCTTATCCCTTGTCCCTAAACGCGCAAAAAGCCGCGAGGCAAAACCCCGCGGCTTTCTTATTTCCTAAAACCAATTAGCGGTCTACGTTGCACATATCCTTTGCAACGACCCACTGATCATATTCCTCTTCGGTCACGTAGCCGAGAGCGAGGGCTGCTTCCTTGAGGGAGCTGCCATCAGCGAAGGCTTTCTTGGAAATCTTTGCGGATTTCTCGTAGCCGATGTGCGGCGCCAGAGCGGTGACCAGCATGAGAGACTTCTCTACCAATTCTTCCATCCGTTCGGTGTTGACGGTGATGCCTACCGCACAGTGGATGTTGAAGGAGTGGAGCGCTTCGCCCAAGAGCTTCACGGATTCGATGAAGGTGTGAGCCATGACCGGCGCATACACATTCAATTCGAAACGACCCTGGGAGGAAGCCAGTGCTACGGAAGCCTGGTTGCCATGCACGCGGCATGCCACCATGGTCAGCGCTTCGCACTGGGTCGGATTTACCTTGCCCGGCATGATGGAGGAGCCCGGTTCGTTGGCCGGGATGGTCAGTTCACCCAGGCCTGCTCTTGGGCCGCCGGCCAGGAGGCGCAGGTCGTCAGCGATCTTCATGCAGTCCATAGCCAGAGCTTCCAGAGCGCCGTGAGCAAACACGAAATCATCGCGGCCGGTCAAAGCATAGAATTTATTTGCTTCAGAAACGAAGGGAAGTCCTGTTTCCTTTGCAATTTCAGCGGAAACCTTTTCGCCGAAGTCTGCCGGTGCATTGAGGCCGGTGCCTACTGCAGTGCCACCGATAGCGAGACCCAAGAGGTATTTCTCAGCGTCTTCAATCATGGAGCGACTCTTTTCGAGCATCACCGTCCAGCCGGAAACCTCCTGACCAAAGGTCAAGGGCACAGCGTCCTGTACATGGGTACGGCCGATCTTCACCACCTGCATGTATTCTTCGCTCTTCTTGTGGAAGGTCTCGATCAATTCGGTGAGCGGTCCATAGAGGTACTGGTGCAGCACGGTCACTGCAGCTACGTGCATAGCTGTCGGGAAGGTGTCGTTGGAGGACTGGGACATGTTGACATCATCGTTTGGATGGATGCGCTTTTCACTGCCTGCTTCTTCCAATTTTTTATTGGCGATATGAGCCACCACTTCGTTCATGTTCATGTTGCTCTGGGTGCCGGAGCCGGTCTGGTATACTACCAACGGGAATTCGCCGTCCCATTTGCCAGCCAGGATTTCATCACAGGAGGCAGCGATAGCGCCGGCCTTCTCAGCGTCCATCTTGCCGCTGGCCTGGTTTGCCAAAGCGGTGCACTTCTTCAGCACAGCAAATGCGCGGATGATTTCCACCGGCATTTTGTTTCCGATTTTGAAATTTTCGAAAGAACGCTGTGTCTGCGCGCCCCACATATGATCGGCCGGAACCTTGACTTCTCCTAAAGTATCATGCTCGATGCGGTATTCCATAATCTGTAATCCTTTCTGTAAAAGACTAAACCGTTGAAGGAAATCGCGGCTTTGTAGTCGGTAATCGGTGGTCGGTACGCATTTGACTTCTGTCTCCATCAATCACGCTGAAGGATCCAAAACCGATAGCCGCAAGAATGACAACTGTCTCTACAGCCAAACGCGTCCCGACTACCGACTACCGACCACCGACTACTATTTCCATCCCTTCAGACTCGATGCACCCATTATAGCACTCCAAACAGATAAAAGAAACTCTATGTGTAAATTTTCATGTTCGCTATAATTTTTATAACTTTTATGCATACTCAAAAGGTAGTCGGTAATCGGTGGTCGGTAGTCGGGACGCACCTTGCCTTCTTTGGGAAGAAGGTGCCCCTTGGGCGGATGATGGTTTGCTATTGAGTGGCCAGTAATCACTAAACCTATAGCCGCGAGAATGACAACTGTCTCTACAGTCCAATGCGTCCCTACTACCGACTACCGATTACTAACCCACTACCGCCTCTTCCAGCACCCATCCCACGCTCTCATGGGAGACCAGGTCGCAGTCCTTATCCCGCGGCGTTTCGTCCTTATTGATCATCACCAGCGCGTCACCTCGGAAGTAGGAAATGAAGCCCGCTGCAGGATAGACCACCAGCGACGTGCCGCCGATGATGAGCATGTCGGCGCGGGATATTTCATAAATCGCCTCTTCGATATCATTCGTATCCAATGACTCCTCATAGAGCACCACGTCCGGCTTGATGATGCCGCCGCAGCTTGGACAATGGGGCACCGGATCTGCCAGCGATAGAAATCTTTCCACATCGTATTTCTCAAAGCACTTCTCGCAGGTATTGGACAGCACCGTGCCGTGAAGCTCGATCACATTCTTGCTCCCCGCCCGCTGGTGGAGCCCGTCGATGTTTTGCGTCACCACCGCCGAAAGCTTTCCCGCCTTCTCCAGCTCCGCCAATGCGTAGTGCGCCCGGTTCGGCTTGGCCTTCATCATGGCCTCGGTGAATTTCTTGTACATGGTGAAAAATTCCACCGGATGCTCCTCGTAGAAATGATGAGACAACATTTCCTCCGGCGACCAGGGCCAATGATGCTTCTCCTTGTACAGCCCATGCTCCCCGCGGAAATCGGGAATATTCGACTCCGTAGACACCCCGGCGCCACCAAAGAATACAATCCGCTTGTGGCTCCCAATCATTTCCTTCAAACGCTCCAAGTCCGTCATGATGATCACTCCTTTCCGTTGATTTCATTATAACATGGGAGATTTAGTAGTCGGTAGTCGATGGTCGGTGGTCGGTGGTCAGTTCGTGTGGGTGTTCGAGTCAGTTTTTCATCTATACCACTACTGCTCAATAGATCCTTCGACTTCGCTCAAGATGACGCGCGAAAGCGACAAAGACTGTGGGCATACTCAGGGCTGTAGCGGCATGAAACGCTTTGTTTCTCCTCCACCTTTCATCACCAGTCATCCTGAGCGTAGCCGAAGGATCCATGCAGCATTAGCGGTATAAAAACAGAGCTGACTCGAACGCCCGCGCGTCCCGACTACCGACTACCGACCACCGACTACCATATTGACATCTCTTCCCATTTGTTCTACTATCGATACATGTAAAAATAAAGGAGGACTACTTATGCAGCTCACACTGGCCAAAGCCAAAGAAATTTTGCCGAAATACACCACCGAAGACCATCTCTTCACCCACGCCACCGCCGTCAGCGCAGCCATGGGCGCCATGGCCGACCATTTCCACCAGGACAAAGACCACTGGGAAGCCATCGGCTACCTCCACGACGTGGACTACGAGAAATATCCGGAAGAACACTGCCACCACGTGAGAGAATTCCTCACCCCCGAGGGCATTGACGAAGAAGACATCAAGACCATCATCTCCCACGGCTACGGCCTCTGCACTGACGAAGTAGAGCCCACCACAGACATCGAGAAAAGCCTCTTCACCGTGGACGAGCTCACCGGCGTCGTCATGGCCTACGCCCTCATGCGCCCCGAAGGCATCACCGGCATGGACCTCAAAGGCCTCAAGAAAAAATTCAAAGACAAAAAATTCGCCGCCGGCTGCAACCGCGACGTCATCAAAAAAGGCTTCGACATGCTCGGTCTCGATGGCTCCATCGTCATGCAAGCCTGCATCGACGGCATGACCGCCCACAAAGACGAACTGGGACTGAAATAAAATTCCATACGAACGAAAAACGCGAAACAGAAATCTGCTTCGCGTTTTTTATTTATGATGTAGTTGTGCTACTGCTATTGGTGCCATAAGAAGAATAAGTCACTCCCTTAAAAGTGCAAGTCACTTCACCCTTATTTCCCAAAACATAAGTCGTCTGGTCCGTTGGTGGTTTTGGTAACTTCTTTAGATAAGCATTATCCCCTTCGAGTTCCGTCAACTTATCAGGGTAAGAACCTTCCTTCACATAATAAATCTCTACCGCCGTACCGATGGTGCTAAGGTCCGCTTGGATCTTTGCCACCTTCGCCTCGTCCGTCATGCCCACCAAGTTCGGAATCGCCACCGCCGCCAAAATCCCGACGATCGCTATCACAATGATAAGCTCCAAGAGCATAAAGCCCTTCCGCTTTTTTCCCAGCCACTTCCGTTTCTCCATAAAGACCCTCCTTTAAGAAATACACAGATCGCGCTGGTCAAAAGCAAGGATAATCAGCGTTTCCTTTATTATCCAAGATGAGAAAGAAATATTCAAATACGGAAATAGTATTCTTATCCATCGTATCGGTGAGAAAAATAGATAGCAGGACTAAGGATAAGGAGCCGAGGCTAAAGCGCTTCGAGCCTTGAGGTGGCCGCTAGGCCGGATGATGCCGTATCCAAGTGGTCGGTGATCGATTAAGTAGTCGGTAATCGGTATTTAGTAGTCGGAACGCATTTGGCGCTGGAGACAGCGGGCAAATATTCCGCTATAGGTGATGGATCCTTCATCGATAGCCCTAAGCAGAAACACATGAGCCAGCAGCCAGACGCGCCCTTATACCTTATCCCCGGTTTGCGCCCCGACTACCGAACACCGAATACCGACTACCAAGCGCTCTTCCGAGAAGAGCACTTGATCCGCACAAAAAGCGCAGAAGCCGTGAAATCATTTTCACAGCTCCCGCGCTTTTTCTATTTCCTCAGCAGGAAGCCTTCGCCAAATTATTTCGCCTGGTTGGTTTCCAATTCCTCGATTCTCTTCTGCTGCTGATCCATCTTCTCCTGCATAGCGCCGATCATAGCGTACAGCTCAGCCGTGGACACGCCAGCTTCGCTGCGCTTGCCTGCTTTGCCGATCTTGAAGGTCACGCCCACATTGTACGCATTGTCGCCGCTGGACAAAGAAGTAGCCAGGCTTACCATCATATTTCTGTTCGGACGATAGAAAGCCCCCAGAGCGAATGCCTTCTCGCCCTTGTAGAAACCGCCGGCAGCTGCTACATCGAATTTATTATCCGGATCATAGTCCAGCGGATGCAGTGCAGCCAGAGCCGAAGCCTTCGCGATGCCCTTGTTCGCATCGGTTTCCACATGACTGATGCGGCTATTCAGTGCATTGTCTGCCTCTACGCGGTTTGCCGTTTCTGCATCAATGGTATCCTTGAGAACTTCATCTGCCGCTTCACGAGTTGCGGCTTCAGCATCAATGTTTTTCTGCAGCGCCAGATCCATGTCTGCACGAGCTGCTGCTTCAGCATCAATGTTATCCTGCAGCTTCTTGTCTGCATCTTCGCGAGCTTTAGCTTCTGCAGCATCTGCGTTACTCAGAGCAGTAAAACCATCCGACATAGTCTTGTTGATGGTATTCACCGAGGTAACCAAATTGTCATTCACCTGCTGAATCACTTTGTCCTGTGCTGCATCAGCTGTTTTGCGGTCATTAATTTCCTTTTCTAAATTATTATCCAAAGTTTTCAGAGAACCGCCAATAGTCAGCTGTTTGCCGTCGTTTGCATCGGCCCCAATGAAATAGGTTCCATCAGCATAAGCACCCTGATCCAGCTGGCCGAAAATGGTTTCAATATCCGCTTTATTGGTATCAATCTGCTGTACCTGCTCTGCGTTGAAGGCGCGCTCAGAGTCTGCCCAATTATCCTGAATTGTTTGGATAGCAGCCTTGTTTTCAGCAATATCCTGCTGATTCTGTGCGATATTATCCGCATTGGTAGCGATATCCTGCTTATTCTGTTCGATGTTTTCCGCATTGGTAGCGATTTTTCCCGCATTAGTAGCGATACCCTGCTTATTCTGTGCGATATCATCCTTAACGCCATCAAGCTCTTCATTGAAAGCTTCTTTCGTTCCATTGATAGTGTTACTCAAATCATCTATCTTTGTGGTCAATTCTGTTTTTATTGCTTCATCAGCTGCTTCACGAGCACTTGCTTCAGCCTCGATCTTACTTGTATTTTCATTCACTCCTGCCGAGAGGTTAGTAGCACCATTGGTCAGAGGTGTATTAACACCGGTTTTCTTTTCTAACGTATCAATCTGCCAATACTGCTTATCAGTAGTTTTGTTTAGTGTGTTGATACTCTGCTGTTGGCCTTCTACACTTTGCTTCACTTCTTCAATAGCGGCCTTGTTTTCAGCAATGCCGGAGGTATCCATCGCGCCTACCTGATTCTTGAGATCAGTAATATCTGACTCAGCCTGGGATACACGAGCCGTATAAGAATTCACCTTGGCTTCGAGCCCCTCGATTGTCTGCGCCTGTACACCTACTGCACTACCGGCAATGGACAAAGCAGCCAAAATCATAGTTGCCATTTTCTTGCTTTTCATCATACCAATTCCTCCTAACAAAACGCTCCCAAGAAAATAAAAAAGATATAGCCATGCTATAACGGAAGCGTTAACTTACCTATAAGAGTACCACCCCCCCGATTTTGGCAATATGTAAGTTATTCTTTCAATGTTACCTAAATTTAAAGTTTTAACTGTTATGACATTCTAATATATGCCTTCTT
>CAVKMC010000041.1:0-10707 GCA_963657285.1 Agathobacter sp. | reverse complement strand
GGTCAATATTGGAAACAATCGGCAACATGATATTCGCCAAAGAAACCGGGATAGCCAATACCAGAAGTCTCTTGATGATAGTCATAGCGCTTTGCGGCTTGATGGTAGGATCCTGATTTCCTGCCAGCTCCTTGCGCCAGCTTTTCGTCATGTAGAAGAAGACGAAGAGCACCAAAATTCCCATGAAAGCACCGGGCGCTGCGCCCAAGGTGGCACCAGCTGCGCCGTACTCCAGGCCATAAGGCAGAAGGATGACGGCGAAGGCGATCATGGTGACCACGCGGACCACCTGTTCCAAAATCTGCGATACCGCCGTGGGCGTCATGAGCTGCAAGCCCTGGAAATAGCCGCGGAGCGTCGCCAAAAGGGTGGCGCAGAATACCGCCGGAGACAGGGCCAAGAGGGACCAGTAGGCTCTCTCATCTCGCACAATGCCCGTATCCACCAGCCACTGGGCGCCGAAGAACAAAAGTCCACTGAAGAAAACGCCGGTCATAATGAGGGCGATCATGGAAATACGGAAAACCTTCTGTCCCCCATAGTAGTCATTCAGCGCATTTCGCTCGGCCACCATGATGGAAATCGCCACCGGCAGTCCGGCGGAGGAAACGGAAAGGCAGAGAAGATAAATCGGATAGGCCATCTGATAGAGGCCGATCCCTTCGCCGCCCAAAAGACGAGACAAATAAATGCGGCTGAAAGCACCAATAAATTTCACGAGGATACCCGCCACAGTCAGTATCAACGCCCCTTGAATAAATGAATTTTTACGCATATGTCACCTTGAAACTATATACCATAAGGAAATCACTATATAGTCATATCAGATTTACGGCCAAAAGTAAAGGTGAAAGCCGTGGGTTTAAGACTTCCTTACACTTTACCTAATCATTTTCTTAATGTCGAATACCCCTAGCCAGTTCATCGATGAAGATTTCGATCCAGTCCATCATAGAGCCTTTTGTGATTTCCTTTCGTATCCGGATCTTGGTGGGATTTCCGGGCAAGAATTTCAGGTATGGAAGCCACGCCTTGGGCAGCGAGTTCGGATTCCAGCCCTGCATGAAGCTTTCCTCTGCCCAGGTCACCAGGAAGGAGTCGCCGGCATCCAAAATGCTGCCGATGCCCAGATGCCGCGCCTTCACGCGGATCTTGGAAATACGGAAAAGCTTTTCCGCCGGAGCGCTAGGCGTACCAAAGCGATCGATCACTTCGGAAATCAGATCCTCCAGTACTTTCTCGTCCTCGATGGCCGCCAGTCGTCCGTAGATTTCCATCTTCTGCTCTTCCTTCGAGATATACGACGCATCCAGGTACGCATCCTGACGGAATTCGAGGGTGGTATTCGGCAATTTCTTCGGCACCGGTCGATTTTCCTTGATGGCCCGCAGCCTCTCGATGGCATCTTCCAGCATGGTGCAGTAAGCCGCAAAGCCGATATTGGAAATATTTCCATGCTGCGCCGAGCCCAGCAGATTTCCGGCGCCGCGGATTTCCAGGTCTCGCATGGCCACTTTGAAGCCGCTTCCCAGCTCGGTGAATTCACGGATCGTATCGAGCCGCTTTTCTGCCACCTCCGAGAGCACCTTCCCCTTCCGATAGAAGAACCAAGCGCGGGCGATTTTCTCCGACCGCCCCACGCGGCCTCTCATCTGATAAATCTGAGAAAGCCCCATGCGGTCGGAGTCGTAGACCAGCATGGTATTGGCATTGGGCTGGTCCAGTCCATTTTCTATCAGCGTGGTGCAGAGAAGCACATCATAGCGACCTTCGTAGAAATCGAGCATCACCTTTTCCAGCTGCCGGCCTTCCATACGGCCATAGGCGATGCCGATGGTCACATCCTCCGGAAGGATGCTGCGAAGGTGCTCCGCCATGGCGCCAATGGACTCGATGCGATTGTACACGAAGAAGGTCTGTCCCTGCCGCGCTTTTTCGCGAAGCACTGCTTCCCTCACGATTTGGTCATCGTACTCGGTCACATAGGTCTGGATGGCGTGACGATTCGACGGCGGCGTGGTGATGGTCACCATATCTCTCACGCCGGTGAGACTCATATGGAGGGTGCGCGGGATCGGGGTCGCCGACAGATTCAGCACGTCGATACCGGCGGACCAGGATTTCCACTTTTCCTTCTGCATGACGCCGAAGCGCTGCTCTTCATCCACCACCAAAAGTCCCAGCCGTTTCGGGCGGACCCTTTTATTCAGCACCGCATGGGTGCCGATGATGATATCCAAGCTGCCCTCATCCAATTCCCGAAGGATTTGGTTTTTCATTTTGACAGTGGTGAATCGATTCAGTACTGCCAGATGAAGACCGAAGGCTTCCATTCTCTCTTTGAAATTTTTATAGTGCTGCTCTGCCAATACGGTGGTGGGACAAAGCACCATGGCCTGGTAGCCGCTCATGACGCACTTGAAGACCGCCCGCATGGCCACTTCCGTTTTCCCAAAGCCCACATCACCGCATACCAGCATATCCATGGGCATGGGCTTTTCCATGGCTTTTTTCACCGCGTCGATGGCAAGAAGCTGGTCTTCCGTTTCCACAAAGGGGAAGGTATCCTCGAACTCCCGCTGCTCTGCCGTGTCCGGCTCGAAAGCGATGCCCGGCGTGATTTCGCGCTTCGCATAGACCTCCAGGAGCTGCTCTGCCAATTCTTCGATGGATTCCTTCGCTTTTTTGCGCGCCTTGGACCAGGATTTCCCGCCGAGCATATCCAGCTTCGGCGAATCCCCTTCCGGGCCGATGTATTTCTCTAAGGTGGCAATCTTTTCTACCGGCAGCTGCAGCTTATCGCCGCCGGCGTATTGGATGGTGATATAGTCTCTGTGCACCCCGGAAAGCTCGATGGTTTCGATGCCCACAAATTTACCGATACCATTATTTTCCTGCACCACATAATCGCCTGGATTCAGATCCGAGAAATAGCGGATCTGCTTTCCCTTGTGGCCGCTCTTGACGCGGCGGATTTTTTGTTTTCCCAGAATATCCCCGGCGGTAATGATGGAAAGCTTCTCCCAGGGCAGCTCGAAGCCCTCGGAAAGAAGGCCATTGCACAGGTTCACCTTCCCCGCTTCCATGTCCGCGGAAATCGGCATCTTGTACTCCGCCAAGAGCGCCTCGATTTCCTTTCGCTCCGAAGGACGGGGAATCAGGATCATGGTCTTCCACTGGCGATCCAGCAGATTTCGGAGATCCTCCATGAAAATAGGAATCTGCCGCTGGTAATTGGTGGTGGTTTGCCCATTCCAAGCCATCTCATAGGCATCGGAAAAACCGGTGAGCTTTCGCTTCAGGACCGCCAGCACCAGCTCCTTATTTCCTTTCCGGCCTTTTCGGATGGTTTCAGCCCAGGTGGCTGCCGTCTTTTTATGGCTGGCATCTTCCTTGAAATACCGCTTCAGCCCCTCTTCGCTTCGTTGCGGTTCATCATAGATAATGAGCCCGCCCTGGAGATATTCAGAAAGGAGCGTATCTCCCTCAGCCGGAATGGTGACAGGAAGGATGGTCTGGCTCTCCCGATCCTCCATGGACCGCTGGGTATCCTCGTCGAAGAGACGCATGGTATCCACTTCATCGCCGAAAAATTCGATGCGCACCGGATGGGCTTCATTGATCGGAAATATATCTACAATGTCCCCGCGCACTGCAAAATGGCCGCACCGCTCTACCTGACCGGTGCGTTCGTAGCCGGCCAATACCAGCTTTTCCAAAAGTGCATCCCGCTCGATTTCCTGTCCCACTTGGATGGTGAAAGCGTGCTCCTTCAAGGTGCTGCGGGAAACAATCTTTTGCGCCGCTTCCACCGATGTGGCTAGGATGGCCATGGGCTTATCCGAGAGAAGCGAAGAGAGGGCCTTCATCCGTTCCCGCAGACGCTCACTGCCGGTGAAGGTGACATCGAAGCCCGCTTCCTCTACCACTGGAAAGGAGTAGATAGGAAGGTCCGGCGCGAAGAAAGCCAAATTTTCTTCCCATTGGAAAATGGCTTTTGGCTCCGGCGCGATGATAATGACTTTATGGTAAGTCTCCAAAGCAGTCGCCACCACCAAAGCCTTCTGGGCGCCGGATATGCCATAGCGAATATCCGGCGTATCCATATCTCCAAAGTCCAAGAGAATGGCGGCACTTCGGGCAATTTCTTCCACAAGGCGAGGCCCTCGCTTGGTGTCCATCACGAAGGCTTCTTCTAGTGCTTTTTCGCGGATGTCCTTTCCTGCGGGCGTCCGCACATTGGCGATCATTCTCACATTCGCTGCCATAGCTATTCCTCCTCCCTTCCCCAGGTATACTTCGTCTGTCTCACATCATCTTTCCCAAGGAAATCCATGCGCGCCTCGATGGTTTCTCCTTTATACAGGAAATCCGGGCAAATCTCTGCCAATGGCACAACGACAAAAGCCCGCTCCCAAAAGTAGGGATGCGGTAATCGGAGTAGCGGTGTGTCGCTCTCTATATGCCATCCATAAATCATATCCAAGTCCAAGGTCCTTGGCCCCCAGTGGATTTCCCTGGTGCGGCCAAAGCTTTTTTCCGTTTCCAAAAGAAACTGCATCAGCTCCTCCGGCTCTTTTTCCCAGGAAATCTTCATCACCGCATTGAGGAAAACCGGCTGATCGACCTTCCCCCAAGGGTCGGTCTCGTAGATCGATGATTTCTGAAGGATGGTGAGAGCCGGATTTTCTGAAAGTCGCACAGCGGCCTTTTGCAGGATTTCTAGCGAGTTTCCTTGGTTTGAGCCCAAGGAAATAATATAGGTATTCATCATCTTTTTTTATGCAAGGTCACAGACACATCATCCAAAATGCCGGGAATCGGGGAACCGGGCTTGTGAATGGTGGTCACAATTTCCTCCACCATCGGGAAAGCGGCAATGACATCCTCATTGATAATCCCCGCTAGCCGTTCCAATAGCTTATAGGGGCCGCCTTCGGCTCTCTTCTTCACCATGGCGTAGACCTCTACGTAATTCACCGAGTCTTCCAGGCAATCTGTCTCACCCACCTTCGACAAATCCAGGCGCAGCTCTACATCGATATAAAACCGCTGCCCCAGCTTCGTCTCCTCCGGCTCGTCTCCGTGGTAACCGAAAAAAGCCATCCGCGTCAGTTTAATGGTATCCAATATGATTTCTCCATTCCTTTATGACTCACAACATCTCATAATCTTTTTCTCAAAGCATCCCACACCTTGACTTCCCGCGCCGTGGTCTTCACGTCATGCACGCGGAAGATGGAGCAACCCTTTTCGATGCCCCAGAGATTCACCGCCGCCGTGCCTTCATCACGCTCCGCTGCGGGCAGATCCAAGATGGTACCAATGAAGCGCTTGCGGCTAACGCCTAAGAGCCAGGGATAGGGATAGGCTTTTGTCAATTCATCCAAGCGCTGCATGATTTCGATATTCTGCTGGCTATTTTTTCCGAATCCAATGCCGGGATCGAGGATGATATGTTCTTCCTTCACACCAGCTTTGGCTGCGATTTCCAGAGTTTTGTCAAAAAAACGTTTCAGGCAGTCCAGGATGTCTCCATCGTATTCTTCCGTTTCCTGGTTATGCATCAAAATGGCCGGCACTGCGAAATCCGCTGCCACCTTGGCCATGCTGCCATCGTCGTACTGGAAGCCCCATACATCATTCACCATGTGCGCACCGGCTGCCAGCGCTTTCTCCATGGTCTGATAGTGATAGGAATCAATGGAAATCGGCACAGGAGAATTTTCCAATACCTCCGGCAGGAATTGCATGAGCCGCTCCGTCTCTTCCTCGGCTGTCAGCTCCACATGACCAGGGCGGGTGGACTCGGCGCCTACATCGATGATATGCGCCCCGTCTGCGAGCATTTCCTTCAGATGGGACAGGGCAGAGGTTTCTGTATTCCATTTCCCGCCATCAGAAAAAGAATCCGGCGTCACATTCAGGATGCCCATGACCAGAGACGTGTCTCCGATAGAAAGAGTTTTCCCATCTTTCCAGCTATAATTTCTATATTCTTTGTTGTATTTCATTCGAAAAGCCTCTTTTTTGTATTTATAAATCAAATTTGATTTGACTTCCCTATTATATCACGGATTTCAAGCAACAAAAAAAGCGGCTTTCACCGCTTTCCTGTGCGAGCCAATCATTGAGGAGTATGATTGAAACGCAATCCAATTGATAATCAGGGAAATAATCATCAAGAAGACCGACAGACATCTCTGTCACATGGCATTTCCTCCATGTGTCTCTATTATACATGATATTTCGAAAAATGCTAGAGGGGGAAATAAGGACTTGAAAAATTAAATGAGGACGACGATGAAAAAGAAATTTCCACCATCGTCCCCATGATCAATCCTCTAATAGATGTCTAAGACAAAGCGCATTTTGGACAGTGAGACGCAGAATCGTTTCCAAAAGAAATAGGATTTCCTTCTCCGCTAGCTGCGGCGCGGAAGATTCCCGGTATATTTCATGAATCCCCTCGGCCATGACCGCCTGACTCCGCTCCTCAAAGGCGAGAAGCCTCTCGGTCCTGGCTTCGATCCGCAACGCATTTTCCTTCATATCCGCCGTATAGGCGGCAAGCTTTTCCCACTCTCGAAGACCTTCGGCTGTCAATAGAGCCATATCGGATACCGCTTGCAAAGGATGCACCGCCCCTGCCGCATAGGACATGCGAATCAGCGCATAGCCGCCTTGCAGAATCTCTCCGCTCTGAGAAAGGAGCCGAGCCGCCTCATGCTGGTCATAGGGATCCTTGTACGCCTTGTACATTTTCTCTGCCAAGCGACCTTCCGCAAAAGGACGACGGCGCGAGAGCTCCCCCAGTTCCTTATAGGCTATCATCGAGGCCGGCGCCTTCACAGCATCTCCTAGAAGATCCGCCAGCTTCCCGAAGAGCTCCCCCTTCTCTCGGTACAATTCCCAAAACTTTTCTTCCTTCACGGTCCGTTCTCCTTAGGAAATCACAAATCGATGCTTTCGCCGGGCTTCACCAGGATCACGTCGATGCCCTTTTCTTTCGCCTTTACCTGGAAAGCCGCCGGATCCTGGGCAATCACCGGCCAGGTATTGTAGTGCAGCGGGATCACATGCTTCGCCTTCAGGAAAGAAGCCGCTACCAGCGCGTCGTCAGGGCCCATGGTGTAATTGTCCCCGATAGGAAGGATCGCATAGTCGATGTCGAAGAGCTCGCCGAAAAGCTTCATGTCGCTGAAAAGCGCCGTGTCGCCGGAGTAGTATACCGTAGGCCCATCGTTGAAGGAAATAATAAATCCGCAGGGCACCCCACCGGCCACGCCGGCGCTATGGAGAGCCACCACCATTTTGATAGTACCGAAATCGGTCTTGAACTGGCCGCCCAGATTCATGGGCTGGAAATTCACTACCGTCTTCGGGAAAAGTCCGATCACCTCCGGGATGGCTACCACCTTGGCGCCTGTACGGCGCGCAATGGCGATAGAGTCTCCGAAATGATCCGCATGGGCATGAGACAGCAGGATATAGTCACACTTCACCTTGTCTGCAGAAACAGCAGCCTCGCTATTTCCTGTCAGGAATGGATCAAACAGCAGCTTCTCTTTCCCTGTGTCCAACCGAAAGCATGCATGTCCGAAAAATGTGTACTTCATAAAAATCGCTCCTCTCCATTTTTACAAATTTACTTATATCATGGGGACCTGCCCCATTGATTTGGCATGAAAGCTGATTGTGGATTAAAGGTTCAAGGTTCAAGTATTTAGGTTCAAGGGGAGGTGCGGCGCACAAATCGGGAAGCGCCGCAATTTTGAAAAATCAAATCATGCTCCTGTATTTCTAAACTCACGCCGCTTTTTAATTTGATGCGGCGTACATTCCCTTGAACCTTGAACCCTGAACCTTGAACCATTTCCGAAAAAACTTTCGCGCTCTACTTGTCACGTAAGCGGTATGCTTCCCAGTCTATTTATTCTTTTTCGCCATGATTTCCTTGACCACCTTCTGCGCCACATCGGACAGCGCCAGGCCTCTCTTCATGCTGGCCTGCTGCATGCGGCGGTAGGCATCCTCTTCGGAAATATGGTAAAAATCCATCAAAAGGCCCTTAGCGCGGTCGATGATCTTGCGCGCTGCCAGTTCTCTTTCCATATCCTTCACGCGATTCACGATTTCGCTCTTCTGGCGATACTGGCTCACGGCGATCTGGATGGCAGGAAATAGAGTTTTCTCCTCCACCGGCTTCATCACGTAGCCGAAAACCATGGATTTCTTTGCCTTCTCGATCATATCCTCGTCGCCAAAGGCAGTCAAAAGTACCACCGGCGCCAGATTATCATGGGCAATCATCTTCGCCGCCTGGATGCCATCGAGCCGCGGCATTTTCACATCCAAAATGACCAGGTCAGGCTTTTTCGCCTTCGTGAGCTCCAGCGCTTCCACGCCGTCGGATCCGATGCCTACCACTGTGTGGCCTGCTTCCTCCAGCATTTCCCGAAGATCCATGCAAATAAGCGCTTCATCGTCTGCAATGACGACTCTATATGTTTCTGCCATGTTCTTAAGCCTCCATCAAAGCCATAGGACAATAAATATCTGCCACTACCATAGAATCCTCATTTTTCAATCCGAACTCGCCCTTTAGTTCGATTTCCGCTAAATTCCGCACGATTTGAAGTCCCAGATCAAATGTTTTCGTGCTGAAATCATCCGGCAGCGGATGGCCGTTATTCTTAATATACACATGGAGACGGCCATTTTCAATCCCCGTCCCCACCACGAGAGTCCCCCGCGGCTGCTTATAGAAACCGTGGTCGATGGCATTGTGAATCAGCTCATTGGCTGCAATGGCCAAGGGCACCGCCTTTTCCGAATTCACAATGAGCGGCCGATTTCCTTTTTCTCGTACCACATCCACCGGGCAAAGCGTCAAGCTATCGATGGAGAGGCGACACACCTTATCGAGAAGGATGTCCATATCCACCTTATCACCGCTTTGGTTCGCCAGGATGTCGTGGACCTGGGAAATACCCAAAATGCGGCTCACCGCCCGGCGAAGGGCTTCCTTCGTATCCTCGTCCTTCGCCCGGCGGGCCTGCATGCGCAGCATCCCGGCGATGGTATTGAGGCTATTCTTCACGCGATGGTGGATTTCCTTGATCACCGAATCCTTCACCAGGATTTGCCGTTCCTTTTCGCGAATCGCCGTCACGTCAGTAAGCACCAAGACCGTCCGGCTCACCCGGCCGCCGGAAATAATCGGAAGGCCCCAGGCGGAGAGGGTCATATTTTCAGAAACCTCATCGCTAAAAGCCGGCCGCCCGGTCTTTCTGACCTGGTCCACCAGCGGGAAATGCACCACCGTGTGCCCGATGATTTCCCGCTTCTCCACCGCTTCCTTATCCAGCACCAGGTACAGGTCGTCGGCCATGTCATTGGCATAGATGATGCGCCCCACCGCATCGAGAATGATCACCCCATCCTGTGGGCGAATGCTGTAATAGTCGTTGGAAGCAAAAGGCACCTGCAGCGCCAGATTTGCCGTGTCCGTCAAGACCTGCTGCTGCTTCAAGGAGCTAGACGCAAAGCAGACCACCGCGAAGGGAAGCCCTGCATTGTCCACGATGGGATAGGCAGTGACTGCGATTTCCAGTCCCTGATCCAGCTGCTTGCGGCCCACCACCTTGCGCCCGGTTTCGAACACATTCTGCACAATGGGCAAATCATCGACCAGGTACGTATCAGCGGGCTTGAAAAACGTGGTCCCGTGGGTATAAGACGGCTTCATGGCTGTCAGTATGACGGAAATATCCTCATTCTTTCCGCGAGCGCACAGATAGACCTGGCTTTTGGAAATATCGGAGGCGCACTGCAGCGCCACCTGCATGTGATCCAAAATTTTCGCCTGCACATCCGTGAGGCCGGTGGTATCTCTGATGAGCGTATATAATTGGCTTACTTCAATTCCTCGAGTCTGCATAGACCATTCTCCTTTTTCTCATTTTCCCATTTTCTCTATTATATATGATAGAAATCAAAAGAGCCATGACATAAGTCATAGCTCTTTTGAGATTTCCATCTTAGTCCGTAGGGAAAATCTGATTGTGGATAAAAGGTTCAAGGTTCAAGTATTTAGGTTCAAGGGAAAGCGCGGCGCACAAATCAAGAAGCGCCGCGAGTTTGAAAAGTCGATTCGCATTTTCTATATTTCAAAACTCACGCCGCTATATGAATTGATGCGGCGTACCACCCCTTGAACCTTGAACCTCGAACCTTGAACCCTTTCTACTATTTGTCACTCGAGCGGTATTCTTTCAACCCTTTGGAAGAAGTCCATTGATGGCGATGCTGGGGCGGCCATTGCGGATTTCTATGTCCGCATCCACGTCGAATACCTCCGCGATGGCCTCATGGGTCATCACTTCCATCGGCGGCCCCTGCCGCTGGATGATGCCATGCTCCAAGACCAGCAAATCCGTCGAGTAGCGAATGGCCTGATTGATTTCATGAAGCACCATCACCACCGTCAAATGCTCCTCTTGATTCAATTTAGAAACCAGCTCCATCACTTCCAGCTGGTGGCAAATATCCAAATACGTAGTCGGTTCGTCGAGGATCAAAATCTGCGGCTCCTGGGCGAGAGCCATAGCGATCCATACCCGCTGCCGTTCGCCGCCGGAGAGGCTCGCCGCCAGACGATCCTTCAAGTGGAGGGTATTCGTCTTTTCCATCACTTCCTTGACG
>CAVKMC010000040.1:0-10752 GCA_963657285.1 Agathobacter sp. | reverse complement strand
GACATCGCATACCCGGGCATCTGCATGCATGAGTTCGTCATGACACTGGAGCACTACAAGAAGGAAACCGGCGTGTCTGCGCTGGACGCTGCCAAAGGCTTTTTGGACCACGGCATGCATCCGCCGACCATGTATTTCCCTCTGATCGTCCACGAGGCGCTCATGGCTGAACCGACGGAAACGGAAAACAAGGAAACTCTGGACAAAGCAGCGGAAGCTTTCATCGCTGTCTTCGAAGAAGGACGCAAGGATCCGGAAGCGCTTCATAGCGCGCCGCACCATGCGCCTATCGGACGGCCGGACGAAGTCAACGCCGCTCGCCATCCGAAGCTGGTTTATGAATTTTCTGAGTAATAGCAAGGCTCATGGGGCAGCTTTACATGGGCTGCCTTGTGAGCTTTTTATTTTTATTTCTGGCAGGCAAAGATGATTTCACATATTTACATCTATGACAACTGCGATGAGAATCAAAATCCCTACAAAAATATCGCCATCGAAGAGTACCTGATGCGCCACGTGCCGGAAGACGCGGTGTCTTTATTTCTTTGGAAAAATAAAAAGACCGTAGTCATTGGCAGAAATCAGAACGCTTGGCGGGAGTGCCAGGTGGAGAAGCTTACGACTGATGGCGGGTATCTCGCCCGTAGGCTCTCCGGCGGCGGCGCGGTGTATCACAATACAGGAAATCTGAACTTCACCTTCTCGGCGCCAAAGGAAATCTACGACGTGAGCCGCCAGGTCTCGGTTATCGCCGAGGCAGCGAAGTCCTTCGGCATTTCTGCGGAGAAGACCGGCCGCAATGACATCATGGCCGATGGGCGGAAATTCTCCGGCAATGCCTTCTACAAGTCCGGCGGCCGCGCCTACCACCACGGCACCATTCTGATTTCCGAAGACATGGCTCACATGGTGAAGTATCTCGACACCTCCGGTTCGAAGCTCCATGCGAAGACCGTGAAGTCTGTGCCCGCCCGGGTGGTGAATCTGTCGGACTTAAATCCGGCGGTCACCGTGGACACCTTCCGCAGCGCCATGAAAGAGGCTTTTGAAAAGGTCTATGGCCTTCCTGTAGAAATTTTGCGGGACAGCGATCTAGACTGGAAGGAAATCGAGGAGCGGGAAAGCTTCTTCGCCTCCTACGACTGGCGTCTCGGCCACAAGCAGGAATTCACGAACCAGTGGGAGTCCCACTTCGATTGGGGCTTCCTCCGTCTCTACGTGAAGGTGGCAGATGGCATCATCGAGAGCGGCGAGGTAGACTCCGACGGTCTCGCCGCTTCCGTGATCGCCGAAATCCCGAAAGCCATCGAGGGCGCTCGCTATGACACGAAAGAAATCACAGCGCGGATCCTTTCTATTTCCACGGACGACGAGGAAGAAAGGAAAGTCCTAGAAGACGCGGCGGCGATGGTAAAGGCGTGATTTTTCTTCGATATTCGTGACGATTCATTTACGAAAAAGGTTCAGGGTTCAAGGTTCAAGGTTCAAGGTAAGGAGCGCCGCACAATTCATAAAGCGGCGCAGAGTTTTGAAATAGGGAGGCCCGTCCCGACCACCGACTACCGACTACTGATCACTGACCGCTGACCACTGACTACTAAACCACTAAACCCAAAAGGAGAACAACATGAAATACGATGTAATCATTATCGGCGGCGGCCCCGGGGGCTATGTATGCGCCCTCCGCTGCGCCGCTTATGGACTGAAGACTGCCTTGGTAGAGAAGGATGCCCTTGGCGGCACCTGCTTGAACCGTGGCTGCATCCCTACAAAGACCTTGCTCTTCTCGGCAGATATGCTTTGCCGCCTGCGCAAGGCTTCGGTCTACGGCATTGCCAGCGCTGGAGCAAGCGCTGATTTCCCGGGCCTTCGTAAGCGGGCCGAGGATGTGGTAAGCACTCTTCGCGGCGGCATTGCCAAGCTTTTGAAAGCCAAGAAGGTAGCTGTATACCAGGGCTTTGGCCGCGTGGTGGCCGATGGCCAGGTGGAAGTGGAAACTTCCGAAGGGAAGGAAATCTTGGAAGCTACGGACATCGTCCTTGCCACCGGTGGCTATCCGGCCATGCCTCCGATTCCCGGCAAGGATCTCCCGGGCGTCTACAACAGCGACACGCTGCTGAAGGAATTGCCGGAGCTGAAGAAGCTGGTCATCATTGGCGGCGGCGTTATTGGCGTAGAATTTGCAGAGGCCTATCATGGCTTTGGCACCGAGGTGTCGGTGGTAGAAATGATGCCCCGCCTGCTCCCGCCATTTGATGCAGATCTCGCGCGCCACTTGGCAGTGGATTTCAAGAAAAAGGGAATCCAAGTGATCACCAAGGCGGCAGTGAAGAGTATTTCCCAGACCGAAGAGGGCCTCACGGTTTCCTATCAGCTGGGCGAGGAAATGAAAAAAATCGAGGCTGATGGCGTCCTCATCGCCACCGGCCGCCGCACAGGCTGGAGAGACATCCTCCCCTTCGACCTGGAAGAAGAAATGCACGTCATCAAGGTGGATGAGAATGGCGCCACCTCTCACCCGCATCTCTACGCCATCGGTGACATCACCTACGGCATGCCGCAGCTGGCTCACGCCGCCGAAGCGAGAGCGAAGAAGGCCGCTGCCGCCATCGCAGGGAAATCGGTAGACATTCGCTTGGACCTGGTGCCTCAGTGCGTGTACACCGTGCCGGAAATCGCTTCCGTGGGCATCACCGAAGAGGAAGCGAAGGCAAAGAAGCTCACCGTCGGCCGCGTCATGATGGGCGGCAATGCGAAGAGCCTCATTGCTGATGAAGGCGGTTACATGAAGCTCATCACCGGCGCCAATGGAGAAATCCTCGGCGGCCAGCTCATGTGCAAGGAAGCGGACAACCTGATCAGTGAAATTTCCCTGGCCATCGCAAACGGCCTCACAGTTTCCGATTTCCTCAAAGTCATCCGCCCGCACCCCTCGGTGGAAGAAGCCCTGGGCGAAGCGGCAGAAGCTGCAGAAGGATTATAATAGTATATAAATAAAGAGAGCATGGGGTGGAGACCCTGTGCTCTTTTTTCTTTGTAGTCAGTGGTCGGCGCGCGTACCTGCTTTCTCATAGCTAGGAGCTAGGAGCTAGGAGCTGGGAGCCTGGCTAGAGACAGTAGGCATACTCAGCAGCTGAGAGTTGATCCTGAGGCAGACAAGAAACGGATTTTCTTTTGCGTAATTAAATGCTAAGTGTCACTATCAGAGCTCCAAGCTCCAAGCTAAAAGCTCAAGGCTATGAGGAAGCCGGTGCGCGCGTACCGACTACCGACTACCGACCACCGACCACCGACTACTAAACCACAGCGGAAAACATTTTTCTGATATGGTAAAATAGAACCAGCTACAAAACCTGTGAGTGAATACGACGAGGTGTCATTATGGAACGTGCCAATAAGATCCGTACATTGGAAGTATCGAAAGATTTGATCCGCCTGCTGTCCGGTACGGTGGAGAGCCTGGAGATGAATCTCTCCCAGCTTCGGGACGAGAAGGAGGGCCTCGAGCTCACCATCGGAGAGCTGCAGGAGGAGAACGATGCGCTGACGGAAAAGGTTTTCCAACTGGAAGCCCAAGCCTCCGAGGCTGGTGAGTCTGCGCTGGAAGGCGAGGACGCAAGAGAAACCCTGCAGTCCGTAGAAGAAAAGCTCTCTTTCTACGCCAAGGAAATCAAAGAGCTGAACCCGAAAAAACTCACCGCTGAAGACGGCGAGACGCTGTACAATATCCTGACGTATACCTATAAGACGCTGAAGAAGGCGGGAGTGAAGGTGTAGTAGATAAGGTACAGTGTGAAAGTTAGGAGTTAGGAGTGAGGAGTGAGGAGTGGAGGTGCGCCGCATCAATTCGTATAGCGGCGCAGTTTTGAAAATGGAAGCATCCTACCTGCTTTCTCATAGCTAGGAGCTAGGAGCTAGGAGCTCGGCTGGAGTCGGATGGGATGCCTGGCGCAGGGAACAAAAAAGCTGAACGCATTTGGGTGCTTTCGATATTGTCCCCTGGGGAGAGCTTACAAGCTCCAAGCTCCTGGCTCAAAGCTATGGAGAAGCAGGTATGCGCATCCTGATTTCAAAACTTGCGGCGCTTTTTAATTTGTGCGCCGCACCACCACTCCTCACTCCTCCCTTCTCACTCCTAACTTTA
The DNA here is from genome assembly GCA_963657285.1 of Agathobacter sp. Classification (GTDB taxonomy): domain Bacteria; phylum Bacillota; class Negativicutes; order Veillonellales; family Dialisteraceae; genus Dialister. The sequence continues at coordinate 6,608 of CAVKMC010000040.1, read as the reverse complement.
CCGACCACCGACCACTAAACCTCTTCAGAAAAAAGAAAAAATATTTGACACGCCCTTGTAAAAACGATATAATACTCCTTGTGAGATTTGTCCGGAAACCACTAGCCCCGGAGGAAGGATGACATCTTGCGGTTCTGTTTTTATTTCAGGAGGAATCTTTTACAATGAAAAGCACATTCATGGCCAATGCGGGCAACATCACCCGTAAATGGTATATCGTTGATGCTGAAGGACTGACACTGGGCCGCCTGGCTGCCAATGTTGCTAAAGTTCTGACCGGCAAAAATAAACCTACCTACACACCGCATGTTGATACCGGCGACAATGTCATCATCATCAATGCAGATAAAGTCGTTCTGACTGGCAAGAAGGAACTGAAGAAAGTTTACTTCCACTACACCGGATACATCGGCGGCGACCGTTACCAGAAGGCTGGCGATGCTCTTCGCGAAAAACCGGTTTGGGTCGTTGAACACGCTATCCGCGGCATGCTTCCAAAGAACAAGCTCGGTGCTCAGATGTACCGTAAGCTCCACGTATATGCAGGTGCTGAACATCCGCACGTAGCTCAGCAGCCTGAAGCATTGAAATTCGACATCCGTTAACCAGAAGGGAAGGAAATAAGAAATGGCAGAAGCTACATACTACGGCACCGGCCGCAGAAAAACATCCGTTGCCAGAGTCCGTCTGGTACCGGGACAGGGTAACATCGTAATCAATGGTCGCGAACTGAAGGACTACTTCGATCTCGCAACCCTTGAACTCATCATTAAACAGCCGCTCGAACTGACCGGCACCACCACCGCTTATGACGTTATCGCTAACGTAAAAGGCGGCGGACGTACAGGCCAGGCAGGCGCTATCCGTCACGGCATTAGCCGCGCACTCCTGGAAGTCGATGGCGACTACAGAAAAGTCCTCAAAGTTGCTGGTCTCCTGACCCGTGACCCGAGAATGAAAGAACGTAAGAAATACGGTCTCAAAAAAGCAAGAAAAGCAAGCCAGTTCTCCAAACGTTAATCGTTGGCAAATGGCACAAAACGCTCATGGTTCTCCATGGGCGTTTTTATTATTCCTGAAATCTTTTGCCATTCCTGTTCCCTATGAAGTATAATAGAAAAGATACTTATAATAAACCCGGGAGGACACAATGACAGAGAATGATATTCATGATGCCATAGAGACATTTGCCCGTTACGGTGTGCCGCGTGAACGGATTTTTGAGGAAGTCATGCGGGCCCGCTACCTGGATTATGTTCTCTTTTTGGATCCCACCAATGTACAGTATGGGATTTCCATTTCTGACCTCTATGAAAATATGAAGCGCACGGCGGATAAGCTGGGGCTTTACGAAGGCGATGAGGACACCTACGCGAAGGTGTACACCCTGGCCCTTCGGGTGGAGCCGTTGGTCTTTGCACCTGACGTGCCTCGGGCCGCGAAGGAAATCCACGTGCTCCTGCTCGCCGCTTTGGAGAAGGCCGCCGCATCCGGTACCACGGTGCTCTTCACCGGTGCCGAGGGCTATCTTCCTTTCGCTGCCGAAATTTTTGATAAGCTCGGCGGCAAGCGCGTAGCCATCGCCGTGAAGAACCAAGTGTGGAAGGAGCGGCTGCAGCTCCTCTTCCCTCGCGGCCGCGCCATGCTGGAAAGCGAATTAGCCAGTGACACAGAGAAGTACGATTATATTTTTGATTTTGAAAGAAATAGCGTTTCCTCTATAAGAAATCTTCGCCATCTGCTTTCGGAAGCTGGCGCTATGGATGTGCTGCTGCCTTATGACCTTTTGCAAGTGAAATCTGAAGAGGCAGCCCGCGGCGCGTTGGCAGCAGAGAAGAGGCTCGCCTCTTTCTACGATACGGAAATCGAGGGAAAGGAATATGCATTCCTTCGCTTCGATGGGAAGGAAGTAGAGACTCTGACCTTCGGCGAGGCGGGATTTGAGGACGGCGCCTTCTATGGCGTGGATCAACTTACCATTCCGACGGACGCTTTCGTAGAGGCGGCGGACTGGAGCTATGACCTCTATGCCTACAACGGCTCGAAGGCGCTGCAGATGCTTCTTTCCGGAAATATCGTATCCATGGAGCATCAGATTTCCAAAGGCTTCATGGCAGCACCGGCAGAAAAAGTATCCGGCCGCTATGACCTGGTGACTGCAGAAGCCGTAGCGCCATCAGGCATCCGCATGGATCTAGTTTCCTCTTGCGTTCTCAAAGAAGAAACCGAAGCGGTCCTGCTTCGCGAAGGAGACTTGGTGATCGCCATTTCCAAAGACGAAATCCATACCGCTGTAGTGCCCGGTGGCCTCACCGCCTTCGCCGGGAAAGAGGTACTGGTGCTGCGGCCGATTTCGACCTACAAAGCGGGCTATTTGAAACTCTACCTGGACGGACAGGTGGGCCAGCTTTTCCTGGACACCATGAAGACAGGAGAAACCTATCACCTGACGCTCTCTCGCCTGCTGCGCCTCCCCATGCCGAAGGCAGACGAGGACACCATCGAGAGAGCCGACCGTCTTTGCAAGGAAACCACAGCGGCTCTCGCCGCCGCCGAAGCCGCCTGGCGCAAAGCGAAGCGGGACGGCGTGGCGCTCATGATGAGCCATTGATAACAACAATAAGTGAGGACCGATACAATGAAAATCGTACTAGCCACCCACAACAAAGGGAAGATTCGGGAATTTCAAAAAGCCTTCAGCGAAATCGGCTGGGATGCTGTGCCGATTTCCGAAGTAGCCGATGTGCCGGAGCCCGAAGAGACCGGCTCTACCTTTGCAGAAAATGCACTGCAGAAGGCCCACTACTATGCCAAGGCCATCAACCTGCCAGTGCTCTCTGACGACTCAGGCATCGTGGCCTGCGCGCTGGGAGACAAGCCCGGCATCTACTCGGCTCGCTATGCCGGACACCACGGCGATGATGAGGCAAACAACCAAAAGCTCATCAAAGACCTTTCGCCATACAGCGGTGATGATCGCAAGGGTTACTACGCCTGCGTGGTGGCCCTTTGCTGGCCCGATGGCAAAGCCCTCACCGGCGAAGGTACCTGTGAAGGGATCATCCGCGACTTCTACCAAGGCGAAGGCGGCTTCGGCTACGACCCGCTCTTCTTCCTGCCGGAATTCGGAAAGACCATGGCCGAGCTTCCTATGGAAGAGAAAAATAAAATCAGCCACCGCGGCCGCGCCCTGAAGGACCTTCTCGCGAAGCTGAAATAGCGCCAAGACCTCTTCCCTGAAGAGGGGGCCCGAAGGGCGGGGGTTGGTCCGCGATAGTGGTGGAGGTTGGTGGTCTGTAGTCGGGGCTACTTACCGCTGATGCATTCAGGGTGGCGCTCCCATTATCACTTTCGCGTCTATTTGGCATTAGCGGAAGCATGCTTACTGACTCGAATGGCAAGCACGTACTGATCACTGATCACTAATCACTGACTACTAATCACCGACCACCGACTACCAAATCACCGGCCCTAAAGGCAGACCAAAAAACAGATAGGGATTTTTCTATAAGCGAAAAAACGCATAGTAAGTGTGTTCAACTATAGAGAAATAGTATACAACATATCATCATATTTCATTCAATTAGGCTCTATGATATAATTGGAAAGGTTCCAATCCGTAGAGGAAAAGAACAGAGGTGACTTCATGAAACGAGGAAAGCTCAAATTACTGGGCTTCAATAATTTGACGAAGACGCTCAGCTTCAACATGTACGACATTTGCTATGCCAGCACAGAGGAAGAAAGAAACAAATACATCGCCTACATAGACGAGGTGTACAGCGCAGACCGGCTCACGCAGATTCTGAAGAAGGTGGCAGAAATGATTGGCGCCAATATTTTGAATATTGCCCAGCAGGACTACGACCCCCAGGGGGCCAGCGTGACCATGCTCATCGCCGAAGAGGAGGTGCAGAAGCAGGATGTGGTGTGCCACTTGGACAAGAGCCACATCACCGTCCACACCTATCCGGAAATGCATCCCCAGGATGGCATCTGTACCTTCCGCGCCGACATCGATGTATCCACCTGTGGGAAGATTTCTCCGCTGAACGCGCTGAATTTCCTTCTGCAGTCCTTCGATGCAGACATTGTAAATACGGATTATCGCGTTCGCGGCTTTACTCGTGACGTGAGCGGGAAGAAAATTTTCATCGATCACCGCATCAGCTCCATCCAGAACTACATGGCACCGAAGCTTCGGCACAAGTATGACATGGTGGATGTGAATGTGTACTCGGAAAATATTTTCCATACCAAGATGCTGCTCCACGATTTCCAGCTGGACAACTACCTTTTCAATATGAAGGAAGCGGACCTGGACAAGAAAGAAGCGAAGCGCATCCGTCGTCTGTTGAAGCAGGAAATGTATGAAATCTTCAATGGTAGAAATATGCCTGCCATTCCTGATTAATAGCTCCATTGGTTATTTTCAAGGAGGAAAATAATGGATACTGCAAAACTGAAAGAAGAAGCACTGGCTCTTAGAAGAGAAAAACACCAGATGATCAAAACCGGTCTGAACGCTGCTGTAGAAAGCAACCACGACCTGGCCATCGTATACACACCGGGCGTATCCGCTCCGTGCCTCGCCATCAAAGATGACGAAGACCTCTCTCTCGAACTCACCTGGAGAGGCAATGTAGTGGCTGTTATTTCCGACGGCACCCGCGTCCTTGGCATGGGCGACATCGGCGCAGCTGCTGCTATGCCGGTCATGGAAGGGAAATCTGCTCTTTACAAGAGATTCGGCGCCATCGATGCGATTCCGATCACCCTGGACACCAAAGACCCGCAGGAATTCATCCATACCGTCAAACTCTTGGAAAAGAATTTCGCCGGCATCAATCTGGAAGATATTTCCTCTCCGAAATGCTATGACATCGAAGATGAACTGAAGAAAATCATGAATATCCCGGTCTTCCACGATGACCAGCACGGCACCGCTATCGCAGCGCTTGCAGCTCTGCTCGGCGCTCTCGAAGTCGTCGGCAAGAAGATCGAAGACGTGAAGGTTGTCATGAACGGCGCAGGCGCTGCCGGCACCGCTATCGCTCGCCTCCTCCTGGAAGACGGCGTGAAACCGGAAAACCTCACCATTCTGAATTCCAAAGGCATCCTCTACGACAATGGCAAGAGAGACCGCGTACAGCAGGAACTCATTGCCAAAGTCAATCCGGAAAACAAACAGGGCACCTTCGCTGACGCAGTCAAAGGCGCTGACGTCCTCATCGGCTGCTCTGCTCCCGGCGTATTCAACAACGAAGCCATCAAGACCATGGCTGACAAGAGTATCGTCTTCGGCATGGCCAACCCGGTACCGGAAATCATGTACGAAGAAGCCAAAGAAAAAGGCGTATACATCTACGGCTCCGGCAGAAGCGACATGCCGAACCAGGTCAACAACTCCTCTGTATTCCCGGGCCTCTTCCGCGGTGCCCTCGATGTACGTGCTCGCCAGATCAATGAAGAAATGAAGCTTGCTGCTGCTCACGCCCTGGCAGACCTTGCTATCAAGAGCGATAAGTTGGACGCTGACCATGTAGTGGTCGACGTATTCGACCCGCAGGTACCATTCGAAGTGGCTAAAGCCGTAGCCAAAGCCGCTATCGCTTCCGGCGTAGCAAGAGCTACCGAACTCCCGGAAAAATATAAAGACTAATCCTTTGTAGGAAAAAGACTCGTGAACCCTTGGTTCACGAGTTTTTTTGATGGGAGAAGGTAGTCGGTAGTCGGTAGCCGGTAGTCGGTAGCCGGTGGTCGGTAGCCGGTGGTCGGTAGTCGGTTCGCGCCATAACCGGCAGTAGCCCTAAGCATGCCCGCTGGTTTTAGCGGTTTCTCCGTTTCGGCATCCTGAGCGAAGTCGAAGGAGCTACCAACGATAGCGGAAAGCATACTAAAAGAGCAATCCACTTTGCTTTATTTCCTCACGTGACAATCTTTCGCCCCGCTGATTTCGTATAATGAAAGAAAAGGAGGCGAGTGATATGAAGATGCTTAAAAGTTTTATCGATGGCGTAGGAGGCGTTATTTGTAGCTGCCTTTTGGCATGTGTGGTTTGGGTTGGGATTTTGGGCATTTATATTTTTTACCCTCTCATTGGAACCGGTAAAGAAATCCGTCAGAATTGGAAAGAAGGGGATATGAATGAGGTAAGAAGGCAAGTCATACTGTTTCTGATCGTTTGGGGGCCTTTCTATTTTGCTTTTCTGTACATCATTTATAATAACTGGTGGAAGTGATTTTAGATATGCATTGACTACCGACTACCCATTGCTCAATGCATCACCCGCCCTACGGGCACCCTCTTCAGAGAAGAGGGCAAATCGAGGAAGCGGCTAATCGCGTGCCCGACCACCGACCACCGACCACCGACTACCGACTACTAATTCTCCCACCTTCTTTCAAAAAATATATAAAAATCCTTGACAAATCCCCCTTAAATGGATATACTAATATGCGTAACTTACGTGCGGCCCGGTGGTGTAGTGGTCTAACATGCCGCCCTGTCACGGCGGAGATCGTCAGTTCAAATCTGATCCGGGTCGCCAGCGCGGAAGTAGCTCAGTGGTAGAGCACAACCTTGCCAAGGTTGGGGTCGCGGGTTC